>CAYOIS010000007.1:0-22407 GCA_964404055.1 uncultured Anaerolineae bacterium
GCTTATAATATTAACCACATTTCATGCGAGGCGAAGGCAGGTGTTTGAAAGTCTAACCCGTAAGTTGCAAGAGGTATTCCAAAAGCTTGCTCGGAAGGGTTACCTCACCGAGGCGGATGTGGATTCCGCTCTAAGGGAGGTACGTCTTGCCCTTCTTGAGGCTGATGTCCATTACCAAGTGGTTAAAGATTTCTTAGCGAAGGTCAGGGAGAGGGCGGTAGGGGCTGAGGTTATGAAGAGCCTCACCCCAGCTCAGCAGGTGGTAAAAATCGTCTACGAAGAACTCGTAAAAGTGCTGGGGGAAGGTGAAAAGCTGAACTTGGTGGGGAAGCCTCCTTATGTCATAATGCTTGTGGGACTTCAAGGCTCTGGTAAGACCACCACGGCAGCCAAGCTTGCTCTCAAGCTCCGCAAGGAAGGCCATGTCCCACTCTTGGTCGCAGCCGATACAAGGCGGCCTGCGGCTATAACTCAGCTGGAAGTTCTGGGCCGCCAACTTGATATCCCGGTTTACAAAGGGGAGCCTTCTCTTCCAGCGCCACAGATATGCGCTAACGCTGTGAACAAAGCCCGGTCTGATTACAATACCGTGGTAATCTTGGACACAGCTGGCCGCCTTCACATAGACGATGAGCTGATGAAGGAGCTGGAGGAGGTAAAGAGAGCCACTTCCCCGGCGGAAATCCTCTTAGTGGCCGATGCTATGACCGGCCAAGATGCAGTAAGGGTAGCCCAGGAATTCCACAGGCGTCTTGGCCTTACAGGTCTTATCCTTACCAAACTTGATGGCGATGCGCGTGGTGGTGCGGCCATATCTATGCGTGCAGTAACCGGAGTACCGATAAAATTCATTGGGGTTGGAGAGAAACTCCACGCTTTGGAGGAGTTCCATCCGGATAGGCTCGCATCCCGAATCCTTGGCATGGGCGATGTCCTCACCTTGATTGAAAAAGCTCAGGAGGTGATGGACCAGGAGAAAGCCCTCAAGGCAAGCGAGAAGATGCTAAAGGGCGAGTTCACCTTGGAAGATTTCCTGGTCCAGATAAAGGAACTAAAGAAGCTTGGCCCCATAAGCCAGCTTTTAGAGCTCATACCTGGTTTCTCAAGTTTAGCCAGGGAAATCCCCCTTGAGCTAACAGATCGCCAGCTCAAGCGTGTAGAGGCTATAATAAATTCCATGACTCCGGAGGAGCGTCGGCATCCAGAAATCATAAATGCCAGCCGCAAGCGGAGGATAGCTAAGGGGTCAGGCACTACTGTTCAAGAGGTCAATGAACTTCTTGTTCAATTCCGCCAGGTTCAGAAGATGATGAAAGAGATGCAGAGAGGCCGGCTTCCCGGTTTCCTCCGATTCCTAACATAAAAGGAGGTGAGACTTTGGTCAAGATAAGGCTTAGAAGGATGGGGATGAAGAAGCAGCCAAGTTACAGAATCGTGGTTTGCGATTCTAAAGCACCTAGGGATGGAAAGTACATTGAGAGCATAGGCTTCTACAACCCTCGCACTGAGCCAGATACTCTTCATATAGATGAAGAGAGGGCATTGTATTGGCTTGGGGTAGGAGCTCAGCCTACGGAGGCAGTCCTCCGGTTGTTTGAGAAGGCTGGGATAATGGAAAAGTTTGCTAAAACCCGTGCTTAAAAGGAATCTCTCGGTCCCGGGTGGGGTAAAAATCATTATATCTGTCAGGAGGGGGTTCTACTATGGCAGCGGAAAACATCTCCATGCGTGAGCTTGTAGAATACATCGCCAAGGCCTTGGTTGATGACCCTTCTAAGGTCCGAGTTGAAGAAGTCTCTGGCCCTAACTCTACAATCCTTGAACTCCACGTAGCCCCCGAAGATGTGGGGCGGATCATCGGCCGCAACGGGAGAATCATAAACTCCATGCGCACCCTCTTGAGGGTCATGGCCGTCCGACAAGGTAAGAGGGTTGTGCTTGAGTTAGTTTAACTTGACTTCAACGCAGCCTCATCCGGACTCCTACCTCTGGCCTCCTTCTGGCAAGTCCGGATGCAGGAGTTGATTTAATTCCATGAGGAAGAAGTCAAAATCTCCCCGCCCGGGCCGAAAGGTTCAATTTAAAGAAGGATACCCTGAGTTTGTAGTCATAGGGAAAATCTTAGAGCCTTTTGGGGATAAGGGTGAGGTCAAGGTAGAAATCCTCACGGATTTCCCCGAGCGTTTTAATTTCCTGGAAAAGGTTTACATAGGCCAGACCGCCCGCCCCCTAAAGGTTGAGAAGTCACGCATTTTGGAAGATTATGTGCTCCTGAAGTTAGAAGGGTACGATAGCCGCGCTGCAGCTTCTGCTCTAAAAGGTCAGCTCCTTCAAATCCCCTTGGAAGAATTAATGCCCCTTGCCGAGGGGGAGTACTACGAGTTTGAGATTATAGGCCTTGAGGTTTGGACCGAGGACGGCCTTTACCTTGGAAGGGTCAAGGAGGTGATTTACACCGGAGCCAACGATGTTTACGTCGCGGACGGGCCTAAAGGGGAAGTGCTGATACCAGCCTTGGAAGACGTGGTCCTTAAGATAGACCTTGATGAAAGGAAGATGCTGGTAAGGCTTCCAGAGGGCCTTTTGTAATTTCCGATTGCGAAGGCCTGATGAAGAAGATTGAGCTTACGGCTGAAGTAAGAGGCGTAAGGCTTGACAAATTCCTGGCGGAAAAGTTAAATGAGCTATCCCGTTCCACAATCCAGCAGCTCATCCGTGAGGGCTTCGTCTTTGTAGAGGGTGCCCTAACTAAACCCGGCTACAAGCTTAAGGGCGGAGAACGTATCTCTGTAACCATTCCTCCACCGCCACCTCTTGAGCCGGAGCCTTTTCCGATACCGCTTGATGTCGTATATGAAGACCAGTGGCTTATAGTCATAAACAAACCGGCCAATCTAGTAGTTCACCCTGCTCCCGGCCATCAATCCGATACTCTTGTCAATGCCGTCTTGGCTCACTGGCCTGAGCTTAGAGGATTAGGGGATAGGACAAGACTGGGGATAGTGCATAGGCTGGATAAGGATACATCGGGCCTAATAGTTGTGGCTAAGGATGAGAGGACGAAGGTTGAGCTCCAGAGGCAATTCAAGGAGAGGGAGGTCAGCAAAGTCTACTTGGCTTTGGTAAAGGGGGAACTGAAACCAGCGAGGGGAAGGATAGAAGCCCCAATTGGCCGGGACCCAAGGCATCGCAAGAAAATGGCCGTAGTGGCCGGCGGGCGGGAAGCTATCACTGAGTATAAAGTCTTGGAGTATTTGCCTGGTTACACTTACGTGGAAGTATATCCTTTGACCGGGCGCACTCATCAGATAAGGGTGCATTTTTCCCACAAGGGTCACCCAATCGCTGGAGATAAAGTTTACGGCCGTGGTCCCCACATCTTAGGCCTCATGCGCCCCTTCCTCCATGCCTATTCCCTTACCTTCAAGCACCCAATTAGCGGGGAAGAAGTTACCTTCAAAGCCCCTTTGCCTCCGGAATTGGAGAGAATCCTTGAGGACCTTCGCCAAAGCCAGGTTTAGCCGGGTGTGGCTAGCTTCTCATGCCGACTTAAACTGAAAATAGCTTAACGCTGCTTAAGCCCTCTTGATTCCGAAGCTTCCTCTACTAAATCCTGCCCGAATTTCAGCCCAATTGCAAAAAGGCCTGTTAGAACGCTTAGGATTAGGCCAATTCCAAAGGACTTAGGTTTGTAAACGAACTCAATTACATCTTCCCCTGGGGGGAGACTCACAGCCCTAAAATAGCCCCAGACTTTGCGGACCGGAATAGGACCCCAGCGGAGGGAGCGCGCTTCCCACCCTGGGTAGAAGGCATCCGTTAACACAAGGTAACCTGGCTCATTAAGCCGAACCCTGATTACAACCCTTTCTTCTCCATATTGCTCTATCCAAGCCTCTTCCCCAGGCTTGAAACTGCTCCTTACAACCTCTTCCAAAGCATAGGGGTCATTTAACTCCGCTGGCACCGCTTCTTCCCCATGCACCAATATCGCCCTCGGCAAGAAATCCAAATTCTCGTAAACTTTGACATCACCGGAGTGGACCAAAAGGAAAGGCCCTTGGTCGGAGATGGGTAGTGGATAGAAAGCCCCCGCTGGCCTGTTGAAGAGAGAAGAGCCTTTGAGGTGCCAACGGCCTTCTTCTAAAAGGCCATGGAAGACCACTTTCTCCACTTCACCCCATTGCTCCCACTCCCTCACCGAATGGTAAAGCTTTGAGCCCCTCATGGTCGGTTCAGCGAAATCGGGCATTTGGCCCACAAGCCGGGCACACCTCGCCTCAGAACAAGTTTCCGTAGAGGTATCTTCCCCCGCCTTGATGGTGAAGGAAAAGCGCTGCCCTCCCTTAAAGAGAACCTCTACTTCCGCTACCGGAGTCCCATGCTCTGGGGAACTTCCCTCAATCCAGGAGATAAAACCAATCCCGGTGGCTAGGAAAGCCTCCGGCAAAGTCACGGTCAAAGTTTCTCCAGCCTTGAGGGAAGCCCCAAGAGCCAAATCGTAATAAACCCCGTCCACCCATAAATCGTAAACTTTATCCGTTACCACGAAACGCACGTTGAAGAGGTCCAGAAGAGGGTCAGGGGGCATAGAGTGGATGAACTGGTACAGCCTGCCATCCATCGCCTTCTGACCAGAATAATGCATAAGGCTGGTCACTTTCACGAAATCCCGCAATGGCAGAAGCCCCCCATCGTATCCGTCAACCGCCTGCAATCCATAGAGGGCAGGCAAGTTTGGTGCGAGGATTTCCTTTTGCTTTATTGCCACCACATAATCGTAGAAAGCCTCCTCGCCCAAAAGCTCCAAGTAAGCCGAGCGCATCTCGCTCAAATCTCCGGGGTCAAAAACGAGGGAGGAGAAAGAGAGGAAGCGGAATGGTTCCCCCTCTTCCTTGGCGAGAGCTAAGTGGAGAGGTGCAGTCCGCCAAGTGGAGAAAGCTTGGGGAGCGGTAGGATGGTTAATGGGCATTTTACTTGAGGCAAATACCAACTCCACTGCCAGGAGGATAACTGCAGGCCATGTGGGGAAGTTTTTAATGCGCACTGCCAAGATGAACCCCAGGCCCAATAGGCTTGTGATTCCCCACGCTATTAGCGCTTTGGTCGGTGGCGGTGAAAGCAATAGGGAAGGGGCAATGAGTATAAAGCCAAACCCCAAAAGGAGCGGATAAGGCCTTAGAGAAACAGAGCGCAAACTGTCCAATCCTACCCCTGCCAGCATAGATAGTCCCAGGGTATAAAGCAACATCCACCGGGCAGGGGCCCTGAAGGAGGAAAAGCCTGGGATAAATTCATAGAGTAAGCGGTAAAAGGGGTTAGCTCGGCCGAAAGCCAGGAATAGGCCTAAAAGAGCCAGGACAGCCCAAGGTAGTTTTTTCTTAGGGGAAAGAAGGCCAGCCAAGGCCAGAAGCAGACATAAGATTCCCTGGTAAGCAATGTACTCGGTAAAAGCCCTGCTTCTGAACACAACCTCAGGCTTGAAGCCGGCGGGGGAAAGGAGCGAGTAAGCAAGGAGGAAAGGGCGCAGGGAAAAAGCCGTAGCATCCTGATAGGTAAGGCCATGGCTGCGGATGGATAAAGTGGCCAATTCTAAAGAAGGGATAAGCTGAACAGCAGCCACCCCAACCCCAATGAGCAAAGCACCCAGAAGCCGCAAAAAGCTCCGACCTCTATCGGTGGGGATTGAAGAAAGGGCATAAACAGCAACGGCTGCAAGGCTTATGTAGAAGGCCTGGAAATGCCCGGCGAAAATCATAAAGCTAACGATAGCACTTGCTGCAAGGAGGTGGTGACTTACCAGGAGTATGAGAAGGGGCAGCCAAGCCATGACTTCCAATTGGTTTACATGCTCAGCCTGGGCTACAAGAAAACCGCTGGCCGAAAAGCTTACGGCCGAAAATAGGGAGGCCCAGGAAGAAAGCTTAAGTCCCTTCTTAGCCAGAAGCCAGGCGGAAAAACCAGCCACGAATAAGTGTAGGGCAATGGAAATTTTAACTGCCTGAGGTGGGGTAAACCAGACTAAGAAGGGCCAGTTTACCCCGTAGAAGAAAGAGAGCTGGGCATTGGCCAAAAGAGGGCTGCCCATGAAAAGGTTCGGATTCCAAAGGGGGATTCGCCCTTCCTTTATAGCTTTTGCCACTAGATGCCAGTAAGGGTAGAAATAGGTGAAGAGGTCCAACCCAGCCAGGATGCGGTTAGTGAAGAGAAGTTTGTAAGTCAAAGCCGCAACTGTTAGAACTAAGAAGGTTAAAGCGAATAGATTGGCCCTTTTTTCCAAATTTGCCTCCAAGTGGAGGCTATTCTTCGGTTGCCAGGAGTGCAGCCCCCAAAGCCCCGATTATCTGGGGCTCCTCGGGCACGATTAGCTTCACCCCAAGCTCTTCCTCTAATGCCTTGACCACCCCTAAGTTCTTAGCTACTCCCCCAGCGAAAGCCACAGGAGGCACTACCCCTATCCTCTTGGCCATAGCGCCGACCCGGCGAGCAATAGCCTTATGAATGCCTGCGGCAATGTCTTCCACCGGTACTCCCTTGGCAATGAGGGAAACGACTTCTGATTCAGCGAATACAGTGCAAGTGCTGGAGATTTCAGCAGGGTTACGGGAACGGAGGGAGATTTCCCCCAGCTCCTTCACATTGACCTCCATCGCTTTAGCCATTACTTCTAAGAAGCGGCCGGTCCCGGCAGCGCATTTATCGTTCATCACGAAATCTAAAACGCGACCGTTTTTGCCCACCAGAATAGCCTTACTATCCTGTCCCCCGATGTCTATCACCATCCTAACCTCAGGGTAGAGGAAGTTTATCCCGCGGGCATAGCAGGAAATTTCCGTAACCTGTCGGGAGGCGAAATCAACGCTTATGCGTCCGTAGCCAGTGGCCACTATTGGCCCGACCTCAGCTCGGCTTATCCCTGCTTTCTTCAGAGCTTCCTCCAAAGCCCTTTCTGCTGCCTTACGGCTATTAGCCCCTGTCTCTAGGATAGAGTAGGCCAAAATTTTGCCATCCTTCAGAATCAAGGCTTCGGCTGAAACAGAGCCAACATCTATTCCAACCGGATAGCCCATTATTCACCTCCTTCCCCAACTTATTATATCGGCTTCCATCAAGGCCGCAACCGCAAGCTTTTCACGCCATTGGTATGGACAGCCAAGGGAAGACGCCAGCGAAATTGGGGCACAGCCAACCCCCTTTCTTTCCTTGCTTACCTATTTTAGCCGTGGTATCATTAGGGAGGAGGGCTTGAATATGTCCGTAATAAATGAGCTCAAGAGAAATCGGGTTTTTTTACGCCTTTTATCTGCCCAATTTCTATCCCTCTCGGCAGTATATGCCCTCAATTTGGGCATTGTGATTCTGGTAGAGCTTGAGACTCACTCCAGCCTACAGACGGGAATCGTCATATTGACAATAACCGTGCCTGGAATCGTGGCTAGCTTAGTGGCAGGTCCTCTAATTGATAGGTTCAGCCGGCGGATGGTTTTGGTTATAGCCCATTTGTTAAAAGCGGGTGTGGCTGGGCTTCTTCTTTTGGCTTTGCGCTTATTAAGAGGCTGGCCTTTATTGCTCTCCGCTTATGCAGCCAATTTCTGCCTTTCAGTATTGAACCAGTTTACTTCCCCCGCCGAAGCTGCTCTTCTCCCTTCCATAGTCAGACGCACAGACCTGATCCGGGCCAATTCGGTTTTCCAAATAAACTCCCTTGCAGCCCAAGGAGTTGGGGCGCTTTTAATCGGACCCTTATTAGTTAAATTTTTGGGCCTTCAGAATATGCCTCTATTTGCCCTTTTGTTTTCCGCTTTGGCCACCATTAACTCCATTTTCTTGCCAAAGGAGACACAACGTTTTGTGCCCAGAAAGTTAAACCTCTGGGAAGAGCTTCAATACGGGTGGAATTGGATTGCTAAGGATGGGTTGACTAAGGTCGCTGTCCTTCAGTTGAGCATCGCCACCTTGATAATGCTATCCCTTTCCGCCCTCCTTCCTGGCTTCGTCTATCGGACTATGGGCTGGGATTCCTCGCGGTTCCTTTTGCTCGTAGCGCCGGTTGCCCTTGGCTTCATAGGCGGGGTTATTATCCTGAACCGCTGCTCAAGCCTTATGGCTTATGAGAATTGGGTTTGTTCTGGCCTCTTGGGGCTTGGCGTTTCCATATCGGCTATTGCCCTCTTTGGGGAGAAACTCCCTGACCTTTTAGTGCTTCCGGCTTTAGTTAGTGGGGCCGGCTTAGCCTTAGTCTTCATACCGGCTAAAACCATCCTCCAAGAAAGACCTCCTGCTCAACTCAGGGGCAGGGTCTTTTCAACCCAGTACCTCGTGGTAAACGCTTCCTCGGTAGGTGTTACCATTTTCAGTGGAGGCATGGCTGACCTTTTAGGGATAAGGCTAACGATGCTTCTTTTGGGCCTTGTGGCTATGGCTGGAGGGATGATCAGGGGGAGAAGCTCAGGAAGAAGGCTAAAAGGGCCAGGAGCAAGGCAAGGAGAATGAAAGGCCAATTGGCAGCTATAGCCTCTTTCCACCCCTCGGCCTCTTCAATAGCAATTGCCTCGTACGAGCCCAATAGAGCTGATGCAAAAGCCTGAACATTAGGCGGACGAGAGTCAGGGTGCAATTCCATAGCCCAGAGGATAGCTTTTTCTACACGGTGAGAAATGGCGGGATTTATCTTCCGGGGTGGATTCAGAGAGCTTGGATTTAGAAAGCGAGTCTTGGCATCAGGAGGAGGTTGGCCGGTGAGGAGGTGGTAAAGTGTTGCACCAAGAGAATATATATCTGAGCGTATGTCCGTTGTACCCGCTTCCCCAGCATATTGTTCAAGAGGAGTGTAAGGTAGGGTCCCCCTGCCTTCTAATACCGTTATGGTCCTTTCTTCATCGGAATGCAGGACTTTCACCAGCCCAAAATCCACAAGTTTAACTGTCCCCGAAGGAGTAAGCTTTATGTTGGAAGGCTTTATGTCCCGATGGAGGATAGGGGGATTCTGGCTGTGGAGGTAATCCAAGGCTGAGCAAAGTTGCTCAGCCCACTTCAGAACCAGCTCTTCATCCAAGAACTTGCCCTCTAACCTCACTTCATTTACAATAGTTTTGAGATCTTTGCCAGGGACAAAGTCCATCACCAAGTATTCTCTGCCGCCTTCGGAGAAATAATCAGAGACTTTGGGAAGGTTAGGATGGTCAAGGCGGGCCAATATGCTGGCTTCTTGGTAAAATTGGCGTTTTAATTCCTCCACAGCTTTGGGGTCATGAGCCAGCGTGGGGATTATCTCTTTTATGGCACAAAAACGACCTTTAAGGAGGAGGTCCTCGGCCTTATATACCGAGCCCATGCCTCCTCTTCCAACCATTTCCAGTATCTTGTAACGGGAGCGTAGGATGCTCCCCGGGGAGAGGGGTTTGGCCAGCTCTAACATATCTACTGCCAATTGGGAAGGACCTATATTAATCCTCAAAGAAGGGCCTGGGCGCGTGAAAATCTGGGAATTGAGGCAGGAAACAATGACCATAGGGCGTCACGATTCATGTGATGTCTTCCTGCCCGACCGGAGGGTTTCGCGCTTCCACGCCCGTATAACACGCAAGGGTAAAAGTTTTGTCCTTGAAGATTTGGGTAGCAAAAACGGAACTTTCGTCAATGGTGCCCCGATAACCTCCCCTTACACTTTGAAAGACGGGGACGAAATAGCTATCGCTTTTGCTTTCAAGCTCCTCTTTGTAGACTCCGGAGCAACCGCTCCGCTCGCCCCAGAGGAGCCAATTCTCAAATTGGACAAAAGCACTCGCAGGGTTTGGGTTAGGGGGAGAGAAGTGAGCCCACCTCTTTCCCCTCTCCAGTTCCGACTTTTGGAACTCCTTTACGAGGCCTCGGGGCGAGTTGTCAGCCGTGAAGAGATAGCTAAAGCCCTCTGGCCAGAAGCCCGTGAGGGGGTGACTGACCAAGCAATAGATGCTATAATCCACAGGCTCAGGGAACGCCTTGCTTCTGTGGATCCCAACGCAAAATTCATTGAAACGGTAAGGGGGCATGGCTTCCGCCTTTTCACTCCCTGAAAAATTCCACCACTTCTTCTTCCACCGAGGGCAAAACCTCTATAGCGCTTATCCTGTGCCATGGAAATATGACTATATCTGCATTGGCCTCCACATATTCCACAGGCTTCCCATCTTTCCGGCGTACCCCAGTGCATATGATGCAGTTATCTGAAGGCTCAGGCAATTTATCCATCTCAGCCATTATAGGCTCTTCCCCTACAAGGTGAATTACAACTGTGTAAGCCATAATCTACCCCTCCAAGTAGATTTTCAAAATTTCCCCCCCTAAACGGACCTCATCACCCGAAGCTAAGGGTTCCGGGGAAAAGGGCATAAGTCGCCGGTTATTTATAAAAGAGCCGTTTGAGCTGCCCAGATCTTCAGCGTAGACCTTCCCACCTTGGCGGAACAGGCGAAGGTGCCTACGGGACACCCCTTTCTCAAATCCCCCTTTATCGGATAAATCCAAGTGAGGCTTGAACCCTGTGGTAGGGTCTGCCCGACCGATTATTACCTCACCCTCCAGAGGCATCTCTACTTTCCACCCTTCGGTAAGGGAAACGAGCTTAACCGTGATCTTTTCCTCGTGAAATAAAGGCTCCCCGCACTCTTCGCAGAAAAGTGAATTAGGTAAATTTTCAAATCCGCAAGCCGGACAGCGAATCATCCTTCCTCCGGTGGTTTCAGAGCTAAAAACTTTGTGCCATAATAAAGCATCTTACGCCCTTCAGCTGAGAGCTCTCCCGTAGCTGGGAGAAACTTTGCTTCTTCCTTAGCCATAAGGGCAAGGTCCTTTTCCCCGGCTTTCTCCAATTGCTTAGCCAATAAAAGCAATCTCTGGCTTGCTTTATGCCTTTCCCCTTTCTGAATTTCTTTCCAAGCCTTTTCTCTAAGCTTGAAAATAGCTACTAGGCTAGCTGCCGCCAGAATTTCTTTTGGTACACGCTCCCCCTCAGCCCCTTCAGCTATTGTCAAGTAAACCTCACCCCGAGCTGAAAGCTCCCCCTTTAAATCTCCAAATTCCCACTTTAGAACAGAGTAATGCCCAGCCGGTAGGGGCGGGACTACTAACTCTGCAAGCAAGCGGATGGAACCGCTAAATGGGCCTAGGAAGAAAGAACCGTCTTCCATCGCCACCCTGCTCACTTGAGGGTCAAGCCGGAAGAGCCCCTTAAGATTTATCCCTTCCGCAAGTTCAAGCTTGCCCTTAAAAGCAGATACAGCTCCCATTAAAGCCCCGACTCGCTCTTTAAAAGTCCTTGGTAGTTCTTTGTGGTGAGGGATGTAAAGGTTTATGCCACCGCTCGCCTGAGCGATCGCTTCCAGAAGCTCCTCATTCCAGTCCGTTCCAAGGCCAATGGCTCCTATGGATATCCCCTTTGCCCCTGCTTCCCTGGCAAGTCTTACGCACTCCTCCTCGTCCCCATAGGTCTCGCCGTCAGTTAGCAAAAGCATGTAGTTAATGCTTCCCCAAAGGTTCCCCGCCTTTAGTAATTCGGACAGGCCTAAAGAGATGCCGTAGGACATTTCCGTGCCCCCTTCAGCCTTAACCTTCCTCAGAAGGCTTGAAACTTTCCGGGGGTCATGCTGGCGAGAAAGGGGTAGAATTAAAGAGGCTCTGTCGTTGAAGGTGACTAAAGCTAAGGCGTCTTCTTCCTTAAGTTTTTGCAGGACCAACTCAGAGGCTTTTAACGCGCTTTCCAGCTTTGGCCCTTTCATGGAAGTGCTCGTGTCTATAACTAGGCAGAGGTTCAAAGGCTTAGGCGGTATGGCATGGTCTTTTTCGGCGTGGATGGTAAAGAGAACATACCATGCCTGGGGTTCAGGCAAAGGCCGTAAAGCCCTCTGGCTCAGTAGGACATTAGCCCAAAAAGCTCTTTCAGGGTACAACCCTTTTGTTCTAAGCCACTCATCATACCTTCGACGACGTTCTGGGTCCTTGAGGACCTCGTAAGCCTCTTGGAGCTGTCGGAAGAGGAAAGCGGTTTTGAAAGCCTTAAGCATATCAGGGTGATATTCTTTTACCAAGCGCCTGTAAGCTCTCTCAATTTCCTCTTGAGAGGCAAAGGGTGATACCTCAAGAAGCTGATAATAATCAGGCCTGAACTCTTCTCCCACAGGCTCGCCCCCTTTCAAGCCTTAAGAAGGAATAGCCGGCAAAGCGTAAAGTTTGCCATCGCACGAACCTATGTAAACTGTTCCTCCAGCCAAAGCAGCCGAGGAAACTACCGGCCCGCCAGTCCGAAAACGCCAAATAAGCTCCCCTTTGAAAGCATCCACACAGTAAATGAAACCATCCACAGAACCGAAGTAAACCCTCCCCTCCTCAATCCTTGGCGAAGAAATTACTTGGTCCCCGGTGGGATACTTCCAGAGCAATTTTCCATCCTCAACCTTAAAAGCGTATAGATTGCCGTCAGCAGACCCAATATAGACAATGCGCTCGGCTACAGTTGGCGAGGAGACAACAGGTTTACCAGTCTTGTAGCGCCAAACAAACCGCCCTGATAGGGCATTGAAAGCATATACGTAGAAGTCAAATCCCCCGATAAAGAGGTAATTTTCCCACACGGTCGGAGAGGAAACCACCCTCCTTCCACAGTAATGGCGCCAAACGGGATAGCCATCCAATATTTTAAGGGCGTAGATGAATCCGTCATCCGACCCGAAGATTACCCGGTCTTGGAAAAGGGCAGGGGACGAGCGAACTGCGCCGCCGGTGGTGAAAATCCACCTTGATTGGCCTGAAGCCGCCTCTAAAGCATAGAAGTTGGCGTCATCAGAGCCGAAGAACAAGGTTTCACCGTAAACCTTAGGAGATGACCGGATTTTGCCCTCTGTGGAGAAAACCCAGAGCGTCCGCCCTGAGGTCAGGTCCAAAGCGTAGAGGTTCCCATCCTCCGAGCCGAAGAAAATCATCCCTCTCCAGATGAAGGGGGTAGAGACCACCCCGCCCTTGGTTGGGTATTTCCATAGCATTTTGCCTGTGGCCGAATCCAAAGCATAGAGGTTATAATCGTAGGAGCCGATGTAAACCGTCCTGCCAGCCACAACTGGAGAAGAGCGGATTTCATCCTCGCATTGGAAGGTCCATAACGGTTTAATCTTCTGTGTTTCTTCCTCCCTCAACCTGATAAACACCGGCGTAGTAAGAGGCCGCTTGCTCCCGAAAGCCTTGATTATTGCTGCCCTCATCTCCTCGGCGGAGGAGAAGCGCTTGTCCATCTCGTATTCCAGGGCTTTCATTATAACCGATTCCAGGGCAGGTGGGACCGCAGGGTTTATAGCCCTTATAGGTCTCTCTTGGAAGGAGAAAGGAGGCTCAGTTCGGGGGTCAATTTTCGTCAGCAAATGGTGCAGTGTTGCACCTAAGGAGTAAATATCGCTTCTTGGGTCCATAATGCCCCGGTACTGTTCGGGTGGGGCATACCCCTCAGTCCCGACCATAGTTCCCTTTATGCCCCTTTGGAAGACCCTGGCAATTCCAAAATCTACCAACATTATCCTTCCTTCTGGGGTAAGCATTATGTTGGAAGGCTTGAGGTCCCTGAAGATTATAGGGTTAGGCTTGTGGCTGTGGAGGTACTGGAGGACATCGCATAGCTGCAAGGCCCAATCTACCACCATCTCCACGGGCAGAAAACCCGGGGTTTCCCGCAAGATTGTTTCCAGGTCTTTCCCTTCCACAAACTCCATAACCAAGTAACTGCGCTGGCCTTCGGTGAAGTAATCGTAGACTTTAGGGATAGCTGGGTGATTGAGGGTTGCCAATATCTGAGCTTCTCGGTTAAAAGTGCTCACGCTTTCTTGAAGGGCAGCTGGGGAGAGGTCGGAAAAAATCTCTTTAACTGCGCAAATCCTCTCAATACCCTCAAAGCGTCTATCCCTGGCCTTATAAACAGCCCCCATCCCCCCTACTCCCAGAACCTTCAATATCTCATAGCGCCCTTGGAGCACAGTCCCCTGTTCCAATATGGAATAAGCCCTCGGTTCTGGGAGCTGCGCTTTTCTTGTTCCCAAGTCCTTATCCATGTCTCGCCTCCGATAGTTAATTATAAAGGTTCCAATGGTTAAACGCAAAGCCCTTCAAGTTTAAACCTTCGGTCGTCTCTTCCAGGCAAAAGGTGCGCTCCCTGATAATTATTGGACCCATCCCTTGGCGAGTAAGCTTTGAAGTCTTCCTTTGTTTAAGGTATAATTCCATTTGAGCGAACAAAACAGGACGGAGAGGAGCCGTGGAGATAGGGACGGTTATTCCAGTAGATATTGAAGAGGAGATGAAAGGGGCCTACCTGGATTACGCCATGAGCGTAATCGTGGCCAGGGCTCTGCCAGATGTGCGGGATGGCCTTAAGCCTGTCCAGCGCCGTATCCTTTACACTATGCATGAGATGGGCCTCAGCCCCGATAAGCCTTACCGCAAAAGCGCTCGTATCGTGGGAGAAGTTCTGGGGAAGTTCCACCCCCACGGCGATGCTGCTGTTTACGATGCCATGACCCGAATGGCTCAGGATTTTACCCTCCGTTATCCACTTATTGATGGCCAAGGAAACTTCGGCTCAATTGACGGCGACCCCCCAGCAGCGATGCGCTACACTGAAGCACGCCTTGCCCCAATCGCTATGGAATTGCTGGCCGATATTGAAAAAGAAACTGTAAACTTTACCGATAACTTTGACGGCTCCCTTAAAGAGCCACAAGTATTGCCAGCTCGTCTTCCCAACCTATTGATAAATGGCTCATCGGGAATAGCCGTGGGAATGGCTACCAGCATACCACCTCATAACCTTCGCGAAGTAGCCCAAGCTATAGCCTTCGCTGTTGATAATTACCAGAAGTTTGACGAAATACCCTTGGAAGAATTCATGCAATACATAAAAGGTCCTGATTTCCCTACAGGAGGCATAGTCCTCGGTTACGAAGGCCTCAAAACCGCTTACGCCACCGGCAAGGGAATAATAACCGTAAGAGCCCTTACCCGCGTGGAAGAAGTAAAAGCCGGTCGCTATGCCATAATCGTTACCCAAATCCCTTATCAGGTGAACAAAGCAGCCCTCTTGGAACGCATCGCTGAACTGGTCCGCTCCGGCCGCTTGGAAGAAATAGCCGACCTAAGGGATGAATCCGACCGGGAGGGGATGAGCATAGTCATTGAGCTTAAACGCGGGACTGACCCTAAGACCGCTCTCCTCAAGCTCTTCAAATATACTCCACTCCAAGTCACAATGGGCATTAACATGCTGGCTCTAGTTAACGGAGAGCCGGTTTTATTATCCCTGAAAGAGCTCATCCGCCATTACATTGAGCACCGAAGAGAAGTCATCACCCGACGCACCCGCTACGACTTGGAGAAAGCACGCCATAGGGTACATATATTGGAAGGTTTGCTCATAGCTTTGGCCAATTTGGACGAAGTAGTTCAAATAATTCGGAGCTCTCGCACTCCCGAAACGGCCCTCAAAAAGCTGATGGAGCGTTTCAAACTCACCCAGATTCAGGCTCAAGCCATACTGGATATGCCCTTGAGGCGTTTGGTAGCCTTGGAAAGGCACAAGCTCCAGGAGGAACATAAGGAGTTGTCCAAAACGATAAGGGCCTTGGAGCAGCTCCTCAAATACCCTCGCAAGATACTGGAACTAATAAAGCAAGAAGTTCTGGAGCTGGCCCAGAAATACGGCGACCCAAGGCGCACCCAAATCCTACCTCAAGAAGTAGAGATTCTTTCAGAAGAGGATTTAGTAGCCAGAGAGGAACTCCTAATTGCCATCACCGGGCAAGGCCTGGTCCAAAAGTTGCCCTTCCGAAACTGTAAAGCATCCAAAGCGGGAAAAGAAAGCCTCGCTTTGGAACTGGAAGAAGACGCCCTATCCCTATCCTTTAAGGCGGAGAGCATTGACCAAGTGTTAGTGATTAGCGATAGAGGCAAACTCTATAGCTTCAGGCCCTATCAAGTGGAAGGGCGGTTCTCTTTGCCCCTGAACAAGGGAGAACAACCGGCTGCTTATCTCGTCCTACCCCCAGAGCCTCCGGATGATTACTTGTTGATTTTCACCCAAAAGGGCAAGGTCAAAAAGCTGGCTTTAAAAGAGCTATTGCCCATCCGTTCCTCCGGCCTTTTGGCTATAAAGCTGGAAGAGGGTGATAAACCTGTAGCCCTTTCCTTGGCTAAGGATGATGACGAGCTTTTCATAGTTACTGCTCAAGGAATGGCCCTGCGTTTCCCAGCTTCCGAAGTCCGCCCCATGGGCCGAGATGCTGCCGGAGTCTTGGGGATAAAGCTTAAAGAGGCGGATAAAGTAGTGGGGGCAGGGCTCCTCAACTCCGATAAATTCCTCCTTCTGCTTACTGAAAACGGCTATGCTAAGCGGGTAGCTTTTAACCTCTTTCCTTTGCAACACCGTTATGGTCAAGGAGTTGTAGCCT
This sequence comes from uncultured Anaerolineae bacterium, assembly GCA_964404055.1. Classification (GTDB taxonomy): domain Bacteria; phylum Chloroflexota; class Anaerolineae; order SpSt-600; family SpSt-600; genus SpSt-600. The sequence goes on from CAYOIS010000007.1 coordinate 16,461, forward strand.
CAGGAGGGAAACCGGAAAAGGTGGGCTTGATAGTCGCAGCCTTATCCCTTAGCCCTGAGGATGAATTCATCGCTTTCTCGGAGAGCGGTAAAATTTGGCGCATAAAAGCCGGGAGTGTCCCACACAAAAGTCGTCCGGCCGTGCCAGAAGCAATCATCGCTCTGGCTAAGGAGGATAAAATCAAAGGGGTAGGAGCAGCCTATGGAGGATTGGGCGCTCGTCTTGGATAAAAAACCTGGCCAATTGGTAGAATTCATGCCGCAAGCTGAGCCCGAGGCCCTGGCCGAGACTCTCATCGCTTTGGCCAATGCCGATGGGGGGACAATTTACATAGGGGTAGAGCCTGGGGGGCGAATCTTGGGCGTCCCCTCCATTGAGGAAGTGGAAGAAGCCTATACCTTGGCTCAGAAAAGATGCCGACCACCAGTTAAGGCCGAGTGGGAAAGAGTTGAAACCCCCTACGGCACTGTCTTAAGCCTCTTAGTTTACCGTAGCATTGACCTACACAGCCTTGACGACGGAAGGGTTTACCTCAGGGTTGGTGCTGAAAACAAACTCCTAAGCGGGGAAGAAATCCGGAGGTTAGCCTCCACAAAGCCTATAAGTGCTTACGAAGAGGAACCTGTACTAGGTGCAACCATTGCCGATTTAAGCGAGGAAATAATTGAAGAGTACCTGAAGAAGAGGGAGGAGAGGACTGGCCGCCGGCCTCAAGGGTCGGTGGAGGAAATCCTCAAAGAAATAGGGGCCTTAACAAGGCAGGGGGAACCTACTGTGGCTGGAGTCCTTCTCTTCGGAACCAATCCCCAGTTCTTCCTGCCTCAAAGCGGTGTCGTTTTTGTGCGCTTTGTCGGGAACGAAGCCAAAAGGCCCGAGGGTTTAGTGGGCTATGGGAGGAGAGAGGAAGTAGGGGGGCCATTGTGCCGAGTGATTGAGCGGGCTTGGGAAATAATCTGGGAAGAAATGAAAAGGGAAGCGGTAGTCAAAGGGCTCGTGCGAGAGGACCGCACGGAATACCCGCCCTTTGCCGTAAGGGAAGCCTTGGTCAATGCCGTAGCCCATAGGGATTACAGGCTCCGAGGCCGTAAAATTGAGATAAAAATGTACGATGACCGCTTGGAGGTCACAAGCCCTGGCGGTCTTCCTGGTTACATAACACTGGATAACATCGTGGAAGAGCACTTCTCCCGCAACCCCAGAATTGTATCCGGCCTTTACTACTGGGGATTCATAGAGGAGCTTGGGCTTGGAATTGACATGATGATTGAAGAAATGGTGAACGCTGGCCACCCCCCGCCGGAATTCAGGGCTACCCCCTATTCTTTCACCGTAATCCTTTACAACATTCAAGAACGGGCCCCCATACCCCGCTGGGAGATGGAAATGAACGAAAGGCAGCTGGCGGCTATAAACTACATCCGCCAGCATGGTCGCATTACTAACCGCGAATACAGGCGCCTATGCCCGCACGTCTCTGCTGAGACCCTACGCCTTGATTTAGCGGACTTGGTAGAGAAAGGTATACTCATCAAAATTGGCGACAAGCGCGGCACTTATTACATCCTGAAATAAAAGCCTAAGCCCTTTTGAGGTGGAAGCTAAAAATGAAAGTTAATTCCTTCGGGGTTAACCTTAGGCAATTTGCCCCGCCTCTTTTCGCCAAGAGGAAAGAAAAACTGTACATCCTCTTCATCCCCACATCCTACCCAAGCACAATCCCCGAAACCTTCTTTGCCCGGGCCGAAGAAAACCTAAGAGATAGCTTCTACGCCTACCGCGGTGGGGTCATAGGAGCGCTTAAAAAAGCCATAGCCTCCGCAGGCTACATTCTCCATTCCCGCCAAGTTCAGGGGGCTATATTCTGCCTTGCCGAAGGTAAAAAGGAGGCTTATTTAGCCATAGCTGGGCCAATAACTGCCATATGGCAACAGCGAGGGCAGGTTAAAAGCCTCGTAGGTGTCTCTCCAGCCTTAGGGGAAAGCCCGGAACCAAAGCTGCGCTTCTCCTCTTTGCCCCTGGAAAGCGCAAGCATACTCCTCATTGCACCCGCTGGGGATGAATTAACCCTTCAACAGCTGGAAAAAACCATCAAATCCGGGAAAGCGGAAGACGTCCTTGCGGCCTTACAGGAAACACTCGGTCCAAGAAGCTGGGGGGTAACTTTAGAGCCCACCCCTCTTCCCTCACCCGAACCGCTAAGCAAAAGGCTGAGAGCATTGGGGGAACTGGCAAGAGCGCTCTTAGCTCCATCAGAAAAGCCTGAGGAGAAGCCAACCCCTTCCTCCAACCATTGGGCTAAAGCCGCAGCTTTGGCGATACCGCTTTTAGTCCTTTTCCTAATCCTTTTGGCCTACTTTCAAAGGGCAAGGGTTCTGGACAGCCGGATGAACGAACTGCTTCGGGAAGCAAAAGCCGCAATAACAATAGCCAGCTCTTCCTCCGATGAACAGACCCAACGGGAAGCACTGAAAAGGGCGGCCCAAGCTATAGAGGAAGCCCGCTTACTCCGTCCCATGGCTCCCCAGCTAAAGGAGGTAGAAAAAACCTTCCAAGAGCAATACGATAGAACCTACAAAGTTTTCCGCAATTACCCAATTGCTACTCTGACCCGCTTCCGAGAACCTGGGGCAGAACCACGCTGCCTGGCAATTGATGGCCGGGACATCTACGTGCTGGATTCAGGGACTGATAAGCTCTACCTCTACAAGCTCAACGAAGTAGGGGATGCCCTCGTTGATCCTGACAATCCAAAGGTTTTACTCCAGAAAGGGCAAGTTGTAGAGGATGTAGTGGTCAAAGAACTTGTGGAAATGGCTTTTTACTCAACCCCCCAGCCAGAAGCCGAAGAGGGCCTCTTAATCCTGGACTCCTCGGCTAACCTCTACCGCATTGCTCTTCCCTGGGGAGCCCCTCGCCATTGGAGCCTTGTTTCCAACTTTTCTTACCCCGACCGGATGAAGACTTTGGACAAAAGGCTCTACATTTTGGACCGGGGCCAAGGCCAAATTTGGAGGTATATGCCTGGGGAAGGCGGATACCCATCCCCTCCAACTCCTTACTTCCCGAGAGCTATTAGGATGGATGGAGTCAGGGATTTCGCTTTGGACGGCTACGTTTATCTCCTATTGGCCGACGGGCGTATACTGAAATTTCTGGCCGGGAACCCCATGCCATTTGAACTAGAGCCTTTGGATAAGCCTTTCCTTAACCCCTCCACCCTCTTTACTTTCCCCGAAGAGGACTTGGAAAGGCCTAAATTCCCCCTCTACGTGGCTGACCCATCCCAGCGCAGGATAGTAGAATTGGATAAAAATGGCAAGCTTCGGAGGCAATTTGCCCTGCCGGAGGGGGAAGAAGCTTTGGAAATCTTGGACTTAATAGTAGATGAGAGGGGGAAAAACGCCTTCGTCCTTACTTCTAAGAGCCTTCTACTGCTGTTCCTCCCCTGACGCAAAAGCCACTGAAACCGGTACCCTGAGAGAGATAACGGTACCTCGGCCTAACCCTTTGGTGGTTGACCTTATGGAGAGCTGCGCTCCTATAGCCCTGGCCCTCTCTTGCATGTTGAGAAGACCCAAGCTCATCTTCTCTTTGTATTTGCTGAGCACTTCCTTGACGTTAAAGCCAACCCCGTCATCAGCAACGCTAACCGTGAGGTAATCACCTTCCACGCCCAGTTTTATCCAGACATTCTTGGCCTTGGCGTGTTTCTCCACATTGTTTACTGCTTCTTGGATAATGGAAAAAATGTTCCGCTCCACATCCCGTTTCAGAGGTTTATCCACACCTTCCACCTCTAAATGGGTCAAGAAATTGCCGGTGCTGTTGAGCTGTTCAACGTAGGTTCTGAGGGCTGCGACAAGCCCTTGGCTTTCCAAGATAAGGGGGCGAAGTTCAAATAGGAGGAGCCTTGCCTCCCTTATAGCTTGCCGAGTCATCTTAGAGAGGGCGTCAATCTCTGCTTTAACCGCTTCCGGCTTAACCTCCAATAAACGGCTCAGATGCTCAAGCCCCATAGATATGGCCGATAGGTACTGAAGAGTGTTATCGTGAAGGTTGCGCGCAAATTGTCGCCTCATCTCTTCCTGTATGCGCAAGAGTCTGTCCCTTTCCTCTTTCAAGGATAGCTGAAGTCTGGCGTTCTCAATAGCTACAGCCGCATGCGCAGCTATGGTCATTAAAATCTTGAGGTCTTCCTCGTCAAACCCCTCATTTGAACGCTTATTGATGGCCTCTAACACCCCAATAGTTTTGCCCTTTACTTGAAGGGGAACACATATTATGGAGCGAGCCAAGATGCCCGTGCGAGCATCAACTTTAGGATTGAAACGGGAATCCTTTTGGACATCGTTCACAATCACCGGTTCTCCACTTTGAGCTACCCACCCTACTAACCCTTCTCCTATCCTGCCCTTGACCATGTGGAGAGCTTCGCTTCCTCCCCCGTATACAACTTCCAATACCATCTCATCGGTCCCTTCTTTTATCAAAAGGAGGCAAGCAGCCATCGCATCCAGCACGAGGCTTGCAATCTCCGTAATGTCCAAAAGCAATTGGTTCAAGTCAACCATTGAAATTAGGTGTTGGCCTATTTGGAAGAAGAATTCCAAGAACTCTTTCCTCCTAAGAGCGGCCTCAAATTTAAAGTAAAGGGGCAAAACGGCATTTAGGCCATGCAGCAAGGAAAGCAAAGCTTTTCGGGCTTCCGGGGCAAGCTTGTAGCCAGGCCCCCCAACGAGGCTCAATGCCCCAATTATCTTATCCTCTGATAATATCGGAAGATTATACAATCGGCCAGAGGGTAAAGCTACCTCGGCAATTGGTATTGGCTCCTTCCCCTGGATGACCAGCGCTCCCCCTTTGAGCTTTTCCTCTATTTTGCTTTCCCAGCTTTCAATTACGGATGCCGCCTCAGGCGGAATTTTGCCTTGCCTGGCCTTTACCTTTTCCCCTGTGGCAACAATGATGGAGCCTCCCTCAGCACCAGTCGCTTTCAAAGCTGAGGAAAGGAAATTATTGATGCATTCCTTCAAATTGCGGGCTTTTAAGACCTCCAAAAATACTCCGTTCATTCCGCATCCCTTTTCAAAGGGTTATGTCTAAGAGGCTGGCTGCAAACTCCCGCAGGGCTTCAACGGAGAGCTTGCTGAGGTGGATGGCCGACTTCAGGTAGAGGATGTTAGAGGGATTAGCCACAAACTTGCGGATTTCCTCCGGAAGCTTGAGGAAATTCTCCACTTCTTTATCAAGCGCCTCTTCCTGACCGAATAGAGCTTGCTGGAGGAAAAAGCCTTTGTCTACTTGGTAAAGATCGGCTAAAGCTTCCAAATGGGTAAGAGGCACGAGCTTCTCGCCCTTCTCATAAGCCCGCAAGGTACGAGTTGATACTCCCAAGAACTTAGCCGCTTCGGAGAGGCTTTTCCTGGCTTGAATCCTCGCCTTTTCTAGAAGAAGTCCTATTATTTTCCGTCTCACTTTCACTGCTTCTTCCGAGGGAGGAAAGGACTTTTGCTGGGGTGAATCTCCCACCTCCCCTTCCCACAGGGCTAAGGTAGGAATTCCTAAGAAACGGGCCAAGATTTCCAGCTGGGCTAAATCCAAATCTTTTACCCCTTTTTCCACTTGAGCCAAATAAGCCGGGGACACACCTATGGCTTTGGCGCAATCCTTAAGGCTTTTGCCAGTACTAAGGCGCGCCTTCTCCAAAGCAACCCCAAGTATTTTGCGCTTAATCTCAAAGGCTTTTGCCCCCATATCACCTCCTTCGGCTTAATTATAAACTCCAAGTGGAGCAAAAGCAATTCCTTCATCTTTGTGAATAATGCGCCCGAATTTCTTCGGGCCTTTGGCCAATGGGCAGTGTAGGCCAACTTTGATTAAAAACTGGGGATGGAGGGGGCGTAGCCTCCTCCCAGAGGGCTTGGGGGATGTGCCCCCAAACTAAAAA
>CAYOIS010000008.1:0-21778 GCA_964404055.1 uncultured Anaerolineae bacterium
GATTGCATCGCAATTGCCTTTGTGGTATAAATAACCGGAGGATGGAGGGGGAAAATGGCAAGTTTGTGGGAAAAGGGGCTGGAAAGGACGAGAAAAAGCCTTTTGGAAAGGCTCAAAGGCTTCTTTACAGGCCAAAAAATAACCCCACAGATGTGGGAAGAACTGGAGGCTACCCTCATCCAAGCCGACCTCGGGGTCAAGCTCACCGCTGAAATCCTGGAAAAACTCCGCCGGGAAGTCCAGACCCCCGAAGAACTGAAGCCAGCTCTCAAAAGGGAACTGCTGGCTATCCTTAAGGAAAAGCCGGTTTTCAACCTTGACCGCAACCGCCCCCTCAACATCTTCCTTATAGTCGGCGTTAACGGCTCAGGCAAAACCACAAGCATAGCCAAGCTCGCCCACTACTGCCGCCGTAAAGGCCACAAAGTCATCCTGGCTGCAGCCGATACCTTCAGGGCTGCCGCTATTGACCAGCTCAAAATCTGGGGTGAGAGGGTCGGAGCGGAAGTCATAGCCCATCAGCCTGGGGCCGACCCAGGAGCAGTTGTTTTTGATGCCATCCAAGCCTCTCGCTCCCGCAGAGCCGATGTCCTCATAATAGACACCGCTGGGAGGCTGCACACCAAATACAACCTGATGCAAGAACTCCGCAAAATCCGCAACGTCGCTGCCAAACTTGTCCCCGACTCCCCACACGAAACCCTCTTGGTCCTTGACGCCACCTTCGGCCAGAACGCCTTGTCCCAGGCAATCCACTTCAAAGAAGCAGTGGAAATAACTGGCATTATCTTAGCAAAGCTTGACGGGACGGCCAAAGGAGGAGCCATTTTCCCCATCGTGAAAGAACTTGGAGTCCCCGTTAAATTCGTGGGTACGGGCGAGAAATTGGACGATTGGGCTGAATTTGACCCCCAAGATTTTGTCAATACCTTGCTGGAATGAGGAGGTAGCTATGGAAGAACTAATCCATCGCTTGCAGGAAATGCTTAAGCGCATCCAAGAAATTGAGGTGCGTCTTTGACTTGCCGGGAATGGAGAAAGAAATAGAAGAGCTGACGAAGAAAACCGCCTCGCCTGAAATATGGTCAGACCCGGTAGAGGCCAGCAGAGTAATGCGTAGGTTGGCATACCTACGTGAGGAAGTGGAAAGCTGGAGGGAGTTGGAGAAGAGAACCCGCGATGCTCTGGAGCTGGCCAAGCTGGGGTTTGAAGAGGAAGAGCTTGAAGCCGAGGCCAAAAGCATAGCTACATCTTTGGAAGAGAAAGAGAAAAAGCTGTTTTTCTCCGATGAACACGATTACAAGAACGCCATCCTTTCAATCCATGCCGGGGCTGGTGGGGTTGATGCCCAAGACTGGGCCGAAATGCTCCTGAGGATGTACTTGAGGTGGGCAGAAAGCAAGGGCTTCAACACCGAAATACTGGATACATCATATGGAGAAGAAGCGGGGATAAAGAGCGCCACAATTGCCGTAGAAGGCCCCTACGCCTACGGTTACCTCAAAGCCGAAAAGGGTGTCCACAGACTAGTGAGAATTTCGCCTTTTGATGCGGCCCATCGCCGCCACACATCCTTTGCCTTGGTGGAAGTGCTGCCAGACATAGAGGAAGAGGTGGAAATAGAGATAAAGCCTGAGGACTTGAGGATAGAGACCTTCCGTGCCTCCGGCCCTGGAGGACAACACATGCAGAAAAACGCCACGGCCGTTCGGATAATCCACCTCCCTACGGGCATAGTGGTCTCTTGCCAAAGCGAACGTTCCCAATACCACAACAAAATGGCTGCCCTGCGCATCCTCAAGGCCAAACTCTACCAAAAGAAGATGGAAGAGAAAGCACAAGAAATCGCTGAACTCAAAGGGGAACGGATAGAAGCCGGATGGGGAAACCAAATTCGCTCCTACGTCCTCCATCCTTACAAGTTAGTCAAAGACTTACGCACCGGCGTAGAAGTAACCGACCCCTACCGAGTTCTGGAAGGCGAGCTGGACGAATTCATCATGGCCTACCTGCGTCAGAACATCCAAAGGGAAAGGGAGAAAGATGCCCGGCGATAAATACGTAATCGGCCTGACCGGGAACATAGCTACAGGTAAAAGCGTAGTAGCCAGAATGCTGGAACGCTTGGGGGCCAAAGTCATTGATGCCGACCGGCTCGTCCACTGGCTTTTGGATAACGACAAAACTCTCCAGCGGTCCATAGTGCGCGAGTTCGGTGAAGACATCCTGGACAAAGAGGGGAGGATAATCCGCAAAAGGCTGGCAGCTAAGGTCTTTGAAAACCCAGAAGCTCTCAAGAAGCTGGAAGCCCTAATCCATCCACGTGTCATAAAATGGGTCCAGTGGCTCATAGAAAATGCCAAGGAAAGAGTAATAGTAGTGGAGGCCATAAAGCTTGTAGAGGCCGGGATGCACGACAGATACGATGCCCTATGGGTCGTGACTTGCCCTGAGGAGGAGCAACTCCGCCGCCTTGTAGAGATAAGGGGAATGACCCCTCAGGAAGCCATTGCTCGGCTTAAATCCCAGCCACCTCAGGAAGCCAAACTGGCTTTAGCGGACGTGGTAATCTACAACGATGGCCCACTCTTTCGCACTTGGGAACAGGTCAAGGCTCAGTGGGAAAAGATAACGGCCTCCCTAAAGCCTGCAGAGGAAAAGGCTCCTCGGCCCACCTTGGTAGCGCGAAAGGCTTACCGCGGGGACTTGCCAGCCTTTGCCCGCTTCCTATCCATTTCTGAAGAAGAAGCTCTGGAAAAGCTCCTCCAGAAAGGCTACATCATCGCCATGCGAGGCGAAGAAGCAGTCGGTATTCTGGGGTGGAACGCCGAAAACCTTGTGGCCTCAATTGAAGAAGTGGTAATCAAAAACCAAGACCTTACAACCTTGAGTGCAATGCTTAAGGCGCTTGAAAGCGAGGCCTCCGCCCTCATGTGCGAGGTAGCAATAGTGGCCCTAAATCCGCAAAGCCCAATAACCAAAGCCTTTGAAAGCTGCGGTTACACCCCGGCTGAGCCGGAAAAACTTTACCGACCGTGGCGAGAGGAAGCGCAGAAAATCCTTAAAGAAGGCCAAACCCTTTTCATTAAGAAGATTCGGGAAACCATCATTACCCAGCCCATATAAAGGAGGTGCGAGATGAAGCACTTTCTATCCATAGCTGACCTTTCACCCGAAGAAATTTCCCACATCCTGGAACTATCTGCAAGCCTAAAGGAAGAGTGGAGAAAAGGCGGCAATAAACCAATCCTGGCGGGCAAAACATTGGGCATGATTTTCCAAAAGCCCTCCCTTCGCACCAGAGTGTCCTTTGAGATGGCCATGCGCCACCTTGGCGGCCATGCCATTTACCTTTCCCCCGATGAGGTGCAGCTTGGGAAGAGGGAAAGCGTAGCCGACGTAGCCAGGGTCCTTTCCCGCTATGTGGACGCTATAATGGCGAGAGTTTTCGCCCACAAGGATTTGGAAGAGCTCGCCCGCTACTCAAGAGTCCCTGTGATAAACGGCCTTTCCGATTACAGCCATCCTTGCCAGGCAGTAGGTGACATCTTTACCATCTGGGAAAAGCGCGGAACCATAAAAGGCCTTAAACTGGCATTCGTCGGAGATGGCAACAACGTCTGCAACTCCCTCCTATTCATCACTTCCAAGCTCGGTATGGACATGGCCGTGGCCTCCCCGAAAGGATACGAACCGCATCCGGAAGTAGTGCGGAAAGCCATGGAATTTGCCTCCCAAAGCGGCAGCCGGATAACCATTACCAACGACCCAGCCGAGGCCGTTCGGGATGCCGATGTGATTTACACCGATGTCTGGACCAGCATGGGGCAAGAAGCAGAGGCTGAAGAAAGGGCTAAAGTCTTCCCGCCCTACCAAGTGAACTCGGCCCTTGTAGCCAAAGCCAAGCCCGAAGTCATGGTCATGCACTGTTTGCCCGCCCATCGGGGGCAGGAAATAACCGATGAAGTTGCCGACGGCCCCAATTCCGTAATTTTTGACCAAGCTGAAAACCGCTTGCACGCCCAAAAGGGTATACTTGCCTACCTACTGGCGGGAATGTAATTTGGGTGAAGGGGTAAATCAAAATTGGCGAGGATGGACCTGAACCACCAGCGTTATGAAGAAACTCTAAGGAAGGCCCATGCCTCCGCTTGGGAAGGCCGATGGAAGGAAGCCTTGGCCTTGTACAAGCAAGCTGCTTCAATGAACCCCGATGCCTCCGAACCACTAATCGGCATTGCCACCGCTTACTCTGAATTAGGCCTGTGGAAAGAAGCCGCCGAAGCTTACAGAAAAGCCATCCGCATGGAACCTGGCACCCCAGCTCTGTGGGAGAAACTCGGAGAAGCCTTACTAAAAGCTGACCAGAAGACGGAGGCCTCTCAAGCCTACCTCGCTGCAGGGAACCTTTACCGAAAGCGCAAGGAATACCGAAAAGCCACGGACGTCCTTTTGAAAGCAGCCAAAGCCGCTCCCCACCTTCCTGAGCCGGCTGAAAATTTAGCCAGCCTTTACCTGGAATTGGGGCGAAAGGACTTAGCAGTTAAGACTTACCTTGGCTTTGCCTCTTACTTCAACCGAAAGGGTGACAAAGTTCAGGCCGCAGCTTACTGCAAACGAGCCCTTGAAATTGACCCAGGAAACCCCCAAGCATTGGCCCTCAAGGCCTCTCTGGAACAAGTCATACCCGCAAGTCCACCCAAGGAAAGCACCCCTTGGGAATTAACTCGTACCAAAACCTTGAAAAGCTTAGCCGATATGCTTTTTGAAGCCCCGTTGCCCGGGGTCAGCAATTACTTAGCCCAGGCTTTGGATTCCCAAAGCAAAGGAGACATAGACCAAGCCATTTATTACTACAAGCAAGCTTTAGCCTCAGGCTTTGACAGCCCCGACATCCACTTCAACCTTGGCCTCCTCTACAAAGAAAAATTCCTCTTAGACGAAGCTATCAGTCACTTGCAGAAAGCTCTGGAGCATGAGTCTTTAACACTGGGAGCCCACTTCGCTTTGGGGGAATGCTATCGGCTCAAGGGTCAACCGTTTGAAGCCTTGCATCACTTTTTTGAAGCTCTCAGGCTAATTGACCTAACAACCTTAGAGCACGCCAATGCTGACGAAGTAGCCAAAATCTACAAGGCTTTAGCCGAAAGCTTCATAGCCCAAGGAGAAAAAGGGAAAGCTTTGGAATTCATAAACTCCTTGCTTTCCTTCTTCAGCTCCCGCGGCTGGGAAGACAAGGTCCGAGAGCTCAAAGAATACATAAAGGCTATGGAGGAGGAAGGCATAACCCCGAGCCTGGCGGAAATTTTGGAAACACCTTATCCGGAATCTGTACTCCAAACCTTGGCTTTGAGCCAGGAGTTCGTTCGGCGGGGGCTCCTAAATAGCGCTTCTGAAGAATGCATGCGGGGGTTAATTTATGCGCCTTTCTGCTTGCCCTTGCACATCCATTTGGCTGAGATTCTAGTGCGCCAGAACCGGTTGGAAGAAGCTATTCAGAAATACCTCCTCATTGCCCAACTCTACGAACTCAAGGGTATATCCCAGAGGGTGCTGGATATCCTGCAGCGCCTCATAAAGCTCAATCCGATTGATATAAACATTCGGGCCAAATTCATAAATGCTCTCATCAAATACGGGAAGCTTGAAGAAGCTCTGGAACAGTACCTCCAATTGGCCGATATCCTTTATGAAATGGCTGACTTTAAAGGGGCTATTGAGAGCTACCGGCATGCTTTAGCCCTTTCCGCCAAACTTCCCGAAAAGGAGCACCAAATCCTAATCCTATCCCGGCTTTTCCAACTTTACCTCCAGACAATGCACTGGAAAGAGGCCGTCAAAGTAGGGGAGAACCTTAAAGCCCTTAAGCCCGATGAGTTAGAAGTGCGCCGTAACCTTGTAATCCTTTATAGCAAGCTTGATAAGGCAGAGGAAGAAGCCCGCGAACTTGCCGAAATCCTCAGCCTAATCCGGAAGAAGGAAGGTCTCCAAGGAGCAGAGGTTTTCCTCAAAGAGTTAATCCAGGAAAACCCCAAAGACCAAATTTTGCGCAGGGCTTTGGCCAACCTTTACCTGGAAATGGGGTTGAAAGAAAAGGCAGTTGAAGAATTTGACGCCTTGGGGGAAATACAACTGGATTTGGGTTTAATTGAGGAGGCAAAGAAGACCATAAGGGAGATAATCGCTTTGGAACCACCGCAGGTTGAAGCTTACAGGGAGCTATTAGAACGCTTAGGGGGATAGATGGAAGTATGGCTTGAAATCCTAAGAGGCTTGAGCTGGCTTGACCTTTTGGACATATTGCTGGTTGCAGGTCTTTTCCTCACTATCCTACGCTTAATCCGAGGGACACAGGCCGTCCAGCTATTGAGAGGGGTGTTGGTAATAGTAGTAATGGCTGTGATTGCCTCCTCAGTCCTGCCTTTTACGGCAGTGCGATGGCTCATCCGCAATTCAATCCCCGCACTCCTTATAGCCTTGCCGGTCATTTTCCAGCCTGAAATCCGAAGGGCTCTGGAGCGCTTGGGAAGAGCAGGCCTTTTGTTCAACATGGCCTCCCAAGAAGCAGTAGAGGGTAAAGTCCTCAATGAAATCGTAAAAGCGGCCAATTTCTTAGCCGAACACCGCTACGGAGCCCTAATAGTCTTAGAAGGAGTAACAGGTCTCCAGCCCTACGCTGAAAGCGGTGTAATCATAGACGCCGATGTTTCCAAAGAATTGCTCCTTACAATTTTCCACCCCGGTACCGCTCTCCACGATGGGGCAGTGATAGTGAGGGGAAGGAAAATATTAGCCGCAGGTTGCATATTGCCTCTATCCTCAACTTCCTCCCCCTACCGCTCCCTGGGAACCCGCCACAGGGCAGCCATAGGGATTACGGAGCAAAGTGATGCTTTGGCCATAGTAATTTCAGAGGAAAGCGGGATTATATCCTTAGCTTATAATGGCCGGATGATAAGGCACCTTGATGAGAAACGCCTCCTCAAGGTACTGCAAACTTTCTACCGTAAACCTTCCTTGAAAATTAGCCCAAGGAGCATGAAGCATGCTTGAAGAAAAAATCAAGCGTAGGGAAGCTATCGTGGGCATCATTGGCTTGGGATATGTTGGGCTGCCCCTGGCCAAAGGCTTTGCTGGCAAGGGCTTCAGGGTAATAGGCATAGACTTAGACCAGAGAAAGGTCCAGGCCATAAACCAGGGAAAAAGCTACATAAAAGACATAAGCGAAGAAGAGCTTGCCCCTTTGGTCCGAGAAGGTAAGCTCCAAGCCACTACCGACTACGCCGAGGCCCAGAAGGCTGATGCTATCTTCATATGCGTTCCAACCCCGTTTGACCGCTGGCGGACCCCTGACCTCTCTTTTGTAGAAAGCGCTGCCAGGAGCCTTACCCCTTACTTGCGTCGTGGCCACCTTGTAATCCTCCAAAGCACAACTTACCCCGGCACTACTGAGGAGCTTGTCCGCCCAATATTGGAGGAATCAGGACTTAAGGCCGGGGAAGATTTCCACTTGGCTTTCTCCCCAGAACGCATAAACCCTGGGGATAGAGTACACACCGTTGAGAATACCCCGAAAGTAGTTGGAGGGTTGACACCTCGTTGCACTGAGCTGGCCGCTCTGCTCCTATCACAGCTCTGCCCCCACGTCCACAAAGTCTCCTCCCCTCGCGCTGCCGAAATGACCAAGCTTTTGGAGAACATTTTCCGAAGTGTCAACATAGCCTTGGTAAACGAAATGGCCTTACTTTGTGAAAGAATGGGCATTGACATCTGGGAAGTAATAGAAGCTGCCTCCACTAAGCCTTTTGGCTTCATGCCTTTTTACCCAGGCCCTGGCGTGGGAGGGCATTGCATACCTGTTGACCCCTTCTACTTGGCTTGGAAGGCGCGGGAGTATGACTTCCATACTCGCTTCATAGAGCTGGCAGCTGAGGTGAACGAAGCCATGCCTTACCATGTGGTAGAATTAGTGGACAAAGCTTTGGAAAGCCGAGGGAAAACCATTAAAGGCTCTGAAATCTTAGTCCTTGGGGTAGCATTCAAAAAGGATGTGGACGACCCGCGTAATTCCCCAGCTGAGCGAGTGATTGAACTCCTCTTGAGACAAGGGGCTAAGATCAAATACAATGACCCGTTTATCCCTCGCTTTGAGGTTGGTGGCAATGTCTTCAATCGGGAGAAAGTGGTTTTAAGTTCGTGCCCGCTGGAGGAAGACACCATCCGCCATGCCGATTGCGTCCTTATCCTTGTAGCCCATAGTCCTTACGACTTTAAACGCATAGTTGAAGAAGCTCAGATTGTAGTGGATACGGTTAACGCTACCGGGAAGTTCGGCCCAAACCCTAAGGTCTTTCGCCTCGGAACCCCCATTAGAGGTGAAATCTGATGGAGAAAAAGAAAAAGTCGCCCTTTATTTCGGCTATTGCTTTGCTTTTTGCTTTCCTGATAACAGCCCTCGTGATAATTTTCCGGAATAAAATCCAAGAATTTGGGGCTTACGGCTACTTTGGGGTATTGGTCATAAGCTTTATGGGGAACGCCACAGTCCTTTTTCCTGTACCAAGCCTGGCCATAGTCTTTGCTATGGGCAGTGTCCTAAACCCGCTTCTGGTCGGCCTGATAGCGGGGATTGGGGAGGCTTTAGGAGAATTGAGCGGGTATCTGGCTGGCCTCGGAGGCCGGGCGATAATTGAAGATTATAAGACCTATGAGAGAGTTCAGAGGTGGATGAAGAAGTTCGGATTCTGGCTTATCTTTGCCCTTTCGGCTATTCCCAATCCTATCTTTGACTTAGCGGGTATAGCTGCTGGTGCTTCCGGTTTTCCCCTATGGCGTTTTCTCATTTCTTGCTGGCTGGGCAAGACTTTGAAGACAATTTTTATTGCTTTTGCTGGCTATTACTCTATCTCGGTCGTGGAGAAGCTGCTTTCCCGGTAGAATAGGCCAAAGGCAGCTCCCGCGATCGCTAAGATGTAGAAGTTTATAGGAGCCCAGATTAAGGGCACAAGGCAGCACAAAACCAATGTGTAAGAGGTTAAGGTGACCAACCAATACCCTAAGTAACCGAGGCCAACGGTCAGCACCCAAGCCCCAAGGTAACCCCAGGGGTTAGCCCTTATTGTGCGCCACAACTCAGTTACCTCAAAAGCTGCTCCTAAGTGCCCTTTTGCTGCTAAATTGGCAAGGGCTGCGGGCAGGGGAGCCAAGGCCAATGTTAAAAGGATGAGACCTACGAGAAGTCCGATGAAGAAGAAAGCCATTCCCAGCAGAGGAGCGAGGGACAACTTTTCCGTTTGAGTTGGGGTGAAAATGAAGGTGATGAAGTAGATTAAATAGCCTCCGATGAGCAGGGCAAGCCCTGGTAGGAGATATATTAAAGCAGCGACGAAACCTCTTAGCCCATCGGCAGCGATTTGGCCCAAATTATCCCAGGCGGGCAAAGATGGCTCTTCCCCCTGGATTACCTTGCGCATTATTGTTAGGACGTAACCGAGCACGAAGATGAAGGGTATTACGGGGATTACGTAATTTGCCAGGAGCAATGCGGAGCCCAAAAGAAAGCGGTTTTGCCACCCTGGCTCTCTGAAGGGGAATTTTAAGAGGGCTTTTACATTATCCAGCATTGTTTACCTCCAGCGTTGCTTTTAAGTAATTATACAGCAAAGCAAGAGGTTTAGCAAAATTTGGGGCATTTCTTAAACCCTTGGCAAGGAGGCTTTAGGTGCGTCCCAAAATTGTGGTTGCTTTCGTTCCCTTGCCCTCGTTTGCTGATAATCTGCCAACGTTTTGAGTTCCACTCGGTGGCAAGATAATCTAAACCTTCCAGTTCAGTGCTTACCTAACATGGGCACAAATAACACCCAAAGCATGCTGTAAGTTTTAACTTCCTCGCCCACTTTCTCCACCAAAGTTAGTGTCTGGTAACCGCCCGGAGGCCCAACCGGAATGACCATCCTACCCCCATCCTTAAGCTGCTGAACAAGTGGCTGCGGGATATGGTCGGGCGCACAGGTGACTATTATGGCATCGTAAGGGGCATATTCTTCCCAGCCGTAATAGCCGTCGGCATTCAGAACCTTCACGTTCTCATACCCCAAGCGCTTAAGCCTTTCCTCGGCCGAACGAGCCAACTCCGGGATTATCTCCACAGTGTAGACTTTATCGGTTATCTCTGCCAGGATAGCCGCCTGGTAACCCGAACCGGTGCCAATCTCCAGGACTTTATCCCCCGGCTTGAGGTTCAAAAGCTCGGTCATATAGGCCACGATGTAAGGCTGAGATATGGTCTGACCATAGCCTATGGGCAAGGGATGGTCGGCATAGGCTTCATCTATATATTGCTGAGGGACAAAGAGGTGGCGAGGGACTTTTTCCATTGCCGCCAAAACTCTTTCGTCCTTGACTCCGCGCGCTTTGATTTGCATTTCCACCATCTGGCGCCGCTTCTCAGCGAAGGGGTCCACCGGCGAAGGAGAAGGGGTTGGCAGAGTTGGGGTTGGCGAAATGGAAGAGGTCGGAGTTGGTAAAGCCGGGGTTAAGGTCTGGCAAGAGGCCGAAAGCAAGAGGATAGAAACAAAAAGTAGGGTCTTAAGCCGCATTTACTTTCCTCCTAAAATCACTACCTTCCCTCCGGAAGCTCTTAAGAGGCGATTGTGTACAGCCAGGGCTAACCCTTCTTGCCCGAAATCCCTGGCATATATCTCCTCTACCCCGATGGCATCCATTATCCGGAGGGAAGAAAAGAGCCTGCGGGCCACCGTGGCCGGGTCTTTCAATGAACCCAAAATCTGGACAACAACCGCCAGCTCGCGCAAGGAATCCCTATCCTCTTCGGCTATGATGAAGCCTCTTTTTATCCCCAAGGCCACTGCTTCCTCAGCCTTTTCCCGAAGGAAGCTGCGCAGAGCCCCATTTTCTCCGATTACAAGGTAGAGTGAAGCCTTGGGGGCATAGTGCTTTTCCATAAGGCCTGGGGAAGGTTTTGGCCCAGGCATAGGCCCTATGTTGACTTCTACCCTTCCCAGGACTTCTTCCAAAGCTTCTTTTGGGAGGCCTCCGGGGCGAAGTATAGTAGGGATTGGCCTTGTGATGTCTAGAACTGTAGACTCAACCCCGATGGGGGTTGGGCCAGCGTCCAGGATAAGCTCAACCCTTCCGTATAGGTCTTCCACTACATGTTCAGGGAGGGTAGGGCTTGGCCTTCCGAAGAGGTTAGCGCTTGGGGCAGCTATGGGGCAGCCAGAAGCCTGGATGAGGGCCAGAGCTACTGGGTGAGCTGGAACCCTCACGCCAACTGTGGGCAGACCTGCGGTGACTAAATCGGGGACGCTTTTAGCTTTGGGAAGGATGAGGGTAAGAGGGCCTGGCCAGAAAAGTTCAGCCAGCTTAAAGGCGATGGGAGGGACTTCGGCAGCAACAATTGGCAATTCAGATGGTGAAAAAAGGTGCACAATGATAGGGTCCTCAGTTGGGCGCTCTTTAGCGGCAAAGATACGTGCCACGGCTTTTTCATCCAAAGCGTTAGCTCCAAGCCCGTAGACAGTTTCGGTAGGGAAAGCTACGAGCCCTCCTTCCTTTATCACCTTTGCCGCTTGGGCGATTATTTCTGGTTCCGGTTCTTTGGGGTTCACCTTTAGCACTTCGGTCTTCATCTTTCCCCCTGCATTTATTATAGACTAACTCAACATAGCCGGCAATGCTTTATTCCGGAACAGTGGGGGAGGGGAGGCTGATTTTTCACTCCCTCGTTGGCTGATGTAATGGGCCAATAACCCGGTAACGAGCTCTTGGCGCAAGTGCATGAGCCTTTTTGACACATCCTCTGTTTTCGGATAATATCTTCAGCAAAAGGTAGAGGAATAGCCTATGGGTTACGTTGTCTATTTTTTGTTTCGTTTAGCGGCATGGCTTTGCGCAAGGCTACCGTCAAAAATAACCTACAAGGCTGCCATCTTCATAGGCGATGTCCTTTTCCTCCTCTCCTGGAAAGTCCGAAACAATCTCATGCATAACATTAGCCACGTCACTGGCCGCAGGGATGGACAAATCGTCCGGATGATTTTCCGCAACCTTGCTTTGAACTATGTGGACCTCTTCACAACCCCAAGGTTATCCCGAGAAAGTTTGGAAAAGAGGTTGGAAATTGAGGGCTTTGAGCATTTCTTGGAAGCTTATGGTAAAGGCAAGGGGGTGATAGTAACTTCAATCCACATGGGTTGCCCTGATTTTGTAGGCCAGTGGCTGGCTTTCCAAGGCTTCCGGGTCACTATTCCAGCCGAAGTTCTGGAACCTCAAGCTCTCTTCCACTTCATGACCAAGCTCAGGTCAGCCCACGGAATCCGCCTTATACCTGTAAACGGCCCTCTTATGGAACTGGTAAGAGCACTGCACCGAGGTGAAGCCATAGCTCTGGCCTTGGATAGGGATGCCACTGGAAGTGGGGTTGAGTTTAAATTTTTCGGAAAGCCTGCTCGCTTGCCCGATGGAGCAGTTCGCTTGGCCTACCGCACCGGTGCCCCGATTGTCATGGCTTTCTGTATAAGGAAGCCCGATAACTCCTTCAAGGTGTGGGTTGAGCCCCCACTCCATGTGGCCGGAGAAGGCCCCAAGGAAGAAATCATTGCCAAAGCGCAAGAGAAGATAATCGCCACAATGGAGAAATACATAAAAGCTTATCCCGAGCAATGGGTCCTTTCTATCCCTCTGTGGAGGGAAGGCGATGAAAATAGCGCTGGTTTCACCTTATGATTTCTCCGTCCCTGGGGGCGTGGTCAAGCACATCTATTACCTGGCAAAGCACTTTCGGGAAATGGGTCATGACGTTAAAGTCATCGCCCCTTGTTCCCGTAAGGATGTCCCCCTATCCGAGTATTTGGTCAAGGTCTCAAGTTTGGTGGTAGGGATACCATCGGCAGGTTCGGTGGCGAGGGTCTCTGTTTCACCACTTGTCTACAGAAAAGCGAAGAAGATACTGGAGGAGGAAAACTTTGATGTAGTGCATATCCACGAGCCTTTCACCCCAATGCTCCCCGTGGCCGTTTTAAGGCATTCAGAAGCCCTTAACATAGGTACCTTCCATGCCTATAGGCCTGACCCCCACCCGCTGCTGGAACATTCCGATGTTTTACTTAAGCGTTTGGCCAAAAAGTTGGATGGCAGGATTGTCGTTTCCATGGCTACCAGGGATTACATAAGCCGGTACTTGCCCGGCGATTACCGCATAATCCCTAACGGTGTTGAGCTGGACTTTTTCCAAAGAATGAACAAGCCGATTGAGCGTTTCTGCGATGGCCGCCCAAATGTCCTGTTCGTTGGTAGGCTTGAAAAGCGCAAGGGTTTCAGCTTCCTGCTGGATGCTTTTAAAATTGTGCGAGCTGAAATTCCGCAAGCCCGCCTCCTTGTGGTAGGAGCTTTTGACGATGATGACAAAAAGCCTTTCGTGGAATATGTGCGCCGGAACCGAATCCATGGGGTGCGCTTCATTGGCCGCGTCCCCGAAGAAGAGCTTCCCCGTTACTACCACACCTGTGATGTCTTCTGTGCCCCATCCCTCGGGTACGAAAGTTTCGGTATGGTCCTTGTGGAAGCAATGGCTGCCGGAAAGCCGGTAGTAGCTTCAGCTATCCCCGGATACACCGAGGTAGTGAAAAGCGGGTCAGAAGGTTTACTTGTCCCCCCGGGCGACCCCCAGGCTTTGGCCAGGGCGATAATCCACTTGCTAAATAACCCACAGCTCAGAGAATGGATGGGGGAAATGGGGAAGAGAAAAGCAGCTCGCTACTCCTGGCGGCAAATAGCCTCGGAAGTGCTGGAATACTACCATGAAGTAGCCGAGCTTAAAGGCAAGAAGCTTCCGAAGTGAGGAGCAAGTTCACGAAGATGTTAGGGGAAAGGCTCAGAGAAAAGACCCGTAAACCGTTGGAAAAAATCGCCAAAATCATCGGGGTCTCAGGAATTTCCCCTAACCTCCTTACCCTAACCGGGTTCCTCTTCACCCTTCCAGCCGCTTTCGTTCTCGCTCTTGGGAAATGGCAATTAGCAGGGGTTATTTTAATACTGGCCAGCCTCTTTGACGTGGTGGATGGGGCCGTGGCCAGGGCTATGGGCAAAGTAAGCTCATTCGGTGCTTTCTTGGATTCAACTTTGGACCGTTTCAGCGAAGCCGCAGTTTACCTTGGCCTGGCTGTTTACTTCTTGAAATCGCAGAACTTCACAGGAAGCGTGCTCTGTTATTTGACTTTGGTTGGCTCTTTCATGGTAAGCTACGCCCGGGCTAGAGCTGAAGGGCTAGGGGTGGAATGCAGAGAGGGCTTATTTACCCGGTTTGAGAGGCTTTTGGTCCTAATCTTGGGCCTCCTTATCTCCAAACCCTTATGGGCTTTGTGGGTCCTGGCCCCGTTCTCTAACCTAACAGCCCTTCAGAGGATTTACTTGGTGCGCAAAACTTTGCGGAATCGTCCTAATGGAAAAGATTGTCAAGGACCATCATAACTATGAAGCCGGCCAGAAGCCCGGTCGTTCCAATGCGAGCGTAGCCCTTGCGGTGGGTCTCGGGGATTATCTCCTCGCTTATGACGTAAAGCATAGCCCCTGCCGCAAAGCCCAT
This sequence comes from uncultured Anaerolineae bacterium, assembly GCA_964404055.1. Classification (GTDB taxonomy): domain Bacteria; phylum Chloroflexota; class Anaerolineae; order SpSt-600; family SpSt-600; genus SpSt-600. The sequence continues at coordinate 14,606 of CAYOIS010000008.1, forward strand.
CGCTACCGGGACCAAGGGCTTAACCAAAGTTACAGCCGCTGCCCCCAAGAAACCAGCCAAAGGTTCTGCCATGCCTGAAAGGGTAGCATAGAAGATGGAATGCTTAGGAGAGTAGCCTTCGCGGATGAGGGGTAAAGCTACAGCTAAACCCTCTGGTATATTCTGCAGACCAATGGCTATAGCTAAAGTTATAGCTATGGAAAGTCTCCCACTTCCAAAGCTAACCCCCACAGCCATCCCTTCTGGAAAGTTGTGAATGGTTATGGCCAAGATCAGAAGCCATATTCGCCTCAATGTGGAAGTAGGGCCTTCCGGTCCGGCAATGAAATGAAGGTGAGGGATAACCCTATCGGCATGGGAAAGGAGCAGGGCACCAAAGACGATGCCCAGAGAGGCAACCCAAACTCCTCCTAAATCTATGGCTGGGACGAGGAGGCTAAAAGCGGTAGCAGCTAGCATGACCCCGGCAGCAAAACCTAAAAGTGCGTCTAAAACCTTATCAGGGACTTCGCGGAAGACCAGAACGGGTATAGCCCCTACCCCCGAAGCTAAACCAGTAACTATGGTAGCTAAAGTTCCGTAAAGGACTGCTTGCCAGCCAGAAAGCACCTCGTTCATAGGCCACCGTGTGGTGAGTATTATAGCTTAAGGAGGGTAAATGAACAAAACATTAGCCCTGATTCTGGCTTTATCCATGCTGACAAGCTATCAATGGCCGGTAATAACCTTTGCTGCCTTCAAGGACGGGAACTGGGATATCTATGCGCTGGGGGTTGATTCAGGCCAACTCTTCCGCCTGACCTATCACCCCGCCGAGGACCGAGACCCAGCGCTTTCTCCCGACGGGAAGAAGCTCGCTTTCTCTTCCCGACGCGACGGAAACTGGGAGATATATCTCATGGACCAAGAAGGCGACATCGTTCGCCTCACTTTTGACACCCACTATGACGGAAGGCCGGCATGGTCTCCTGATGGTAAACGCATAGCTTTTGAATCAACCAGAGCTGGGGATTTGGACATCTGGCTTATGGAAGCCGACGGCTCCAACCAGCGCAATCTCACCCCCGATAGCCCTTACGGTGATGCTGAGCCCGCTTGGTCCCCTAATGGCCACCTTATAGCCTTCACCTCATGGCGTTTCGGCGATAAAGACATCTTCCTGTTGGACCCCGACACTGGAGAACTAACCCAGCTTACAACTGAACTCACCGACGAATATTCCCCCTCATGGTCACCTGATGGGAAGAAACTGGCCTTTGTCCGGGAGGAAAACGGGCATAAGGCAGTTTGGGTTATGGAGCTGGAAAGCAAGAAAGCCTACCGCCTCAGCTGGCTTTCAGCTGAAGATTCCCCAGTTTGGTTGCCTGATGGCCGCCTTGCCTTCATTTCTTACCGTTACGATGGGGAAAGGTTGGTGCTGGATGAATCGCCGGGCAAACTATCTTTGCCCAGAATGCTTTTAGGGCCGGCCTTCCTTAGGGGAAATTTGGGTGCTGCTGCCGTACTCAGGCTTCCTGGGGATAAACTCTCCCCATTAACCCTATCTATTCCCACATCAGTGCAATATTCTGAGAGTAGGGGGCTTGAGGAGCTTGAAGGGGTAGATGTTTACGATGCCAGGCTCAGCAGTGCTGTTGTGGAATCGTTCTTTGCCCTCAGGGAAAGGCTTCGGCGTGAATTAGGCTATGATTTTCTTGAGCGTTTATGGGAGGCCTTTAGGCCCGTGAATTTCCAGAGTGAGCAATCCGATTATACCAGCTGGCACAAGGCCGGCAGAGCTTTTGACATATATCTTGATGAAAAGCAAGGCCTAATAGTGCGAGAAGAGCTGGGGGGAGAAACACGGTGGAGGGTTTACCTAAAGTGTGCAAAAAGGGATGGCACGTGTGGGGAACCTCTGCGCCATCACCCATGGGAATTGAGCTACATCCCTGGCGGGAAAGGGAAGCCTGGCCTTATCCCCAACGGTTATTACGTGGATTTCACCGAGGCGGCGCGGGAGGCAGGGTGGGAGCGAATCTCTGCCCACCAAAGGCCAGATTTTGACTGGCGTTGGGAATATAAAGCCTTGGAATTTTGGCATTACCAGAAAAGGGATGGCCTTACTTGGTACGAAGCCATGGAACAAATTTATCCAGCCGAAGAGTTGAAAGAATTTTTCTCTTGGGAAAAAGCTACCGCCGCAGGGGTCCCTCCTCACCTCATAGGGCCAAAAGGGATAGAAATCCCACCGGACAAAGCCTTTTGGCTTAAATTAAAAAAGTAGGCTTGGACCAATTGGCTTTAGTGATTTGGAGCACAGTTGGTTTAAAGGCAAATCCCCCTACCCCTTTCCCGCCATCGTTGGCTAAGGGCCTCCCCAATTTTAGCGGATTTGCCTACGCCGAAAGCCAAGCAGAACATTAAATCCTGTAGCCTACAAGCCCTAAGGTGCCAGGGCCAAAGTGAACGGCCAGTGATGTGGCCAAATCGGTAAGGAAAATCTCCTTGTAATTGAAGATGCTCTTCACCCTCTCCATGAGCTTAAGCCCTTCTTCGGGCGCTTGAGCGTGAACCACTGCTAAGTTTACCGGTTCTTCAGTCCCCAATCTCTCTTTAAGCATCTCTACCATCCGGTCAATGGCCCTGGCTGTGGTGCGTACCTTCTCCTTGAGCTCCAGAAGGCCTTCCTCAGCCGTGACTATAACTTTAACATTCAACAAGGAAGCCAGGGCACTCTGAAGCCGGCCAACCCTCCCACTCATCCGGGCAAAACGCAAGTCAACCATAAGGATTATAATGTTCATCCTATCCCTTAGAACTTTGAGCCTATCCAAAATCTGCTCCACTGAAGAACCAGCGCGCGCTGCTCTGGCTGCCTCCAAAACCATGTAGCCAAGCCCAGCTGAACCCGAAAGGCTATCAAAAACGTGGACTCTAACCTTATCGGCTACTTCACGGGCAGCCATCTCTGCTGAACGGCAAGTCCCACTTAACTTACCAGTCACGTGGATGGAGATGATATCGGTAGCCTTTTTGGCCAGCTTTTCGTAAACTTCCAAGAATTGCCCAACGGAAGGCTGGGATGTGGCCGGAATTATCCCCGTTTCCTCTATCTTGCGGTAAAAGGTCTCCCGATCAATTTCTACCCCGTCCAGGTAGGTTTCGGTCCCAAATTGGATATTTATCGGAACAACGGTCACATCCAATTCTTTGTAAAACTCGGGCGGAAGATCACACGTGGAATCGGTCACTATCTTTATCATTTCCCCTCCTTTAGACCAAAGTTGTTATTGCCGGGCTGTAAACTACCCCAATAAGCCCTGGCCCGCCATGGACAGCTATGACCGAGGTTATCTCGGCCAAGAAAATGCGGTTTGGCCGAACTTTTTTGCTCAATTCCTCCTTGAGCTTTAGGGCTTCTTCATGGCAATCGGCATGGAGGACGGAAAGGTCAACTTTGCCCAGGCGCTCTGCAGCTTTAACCACGTGGGATACAATCTGCTCCAAAGAACGAGAACGCGTTCGGGTCTGGCCAATGACCACTACTTCTCCTTCTTTCATGGAAAGGATGGGCTTTACATCCAAGAGGGAAGCCATCATAGTTTTTATTGCTCCGACCCGCCCACTGGCGTGGAGGTATTTGAGTGTGGAGACAGTAGCTACAATGTTAATCCTGTCCCGGAGCCAATAGATTAAGCTCAAGATTTCGTCCTTCGCTTTGCCTTTCCTGGCAGCTCTGGCTGCCGCCTCAGCCAGGAAACCTGTTCCAGTGGCTATGGAAAGGGAGTCCACAACCTCTATGTCCAGTTCCGGGAGCATAGCCCTGGCCACTTGGGCTGAATTGTAGGTGCCACTGTGTTTTGAGGTTATAAGGATGGCTATGATGGATTGAAATTGCTTGGCCATTTTCTTGAAAATTTCTTCAAATTTCCCCGGAGGTGGCTGGGAAGTTTGGGGCAGGATTCCCTCCCGCATTTTCCGGCAGAGCTCGGTGGTGGTTATGTCAAACTCCTCGTAGGTTTCCGTGCCTATCTGGACATACAGGGGCACGATTTCAATCCCCAATTCCTCAATGATTTCGCGAGGTAGATTGCAAGAGCTATCGGTTAGCACGCCAATCATCTCTCTCTCCTGAACTCAAGGGCTTTATTCAGAAAAACCCCCTTAATGGCTAAAAGTTCCGCTTATTTTGAAGCGAAGGTCTGTAAGGTTTACCGGCTTTTGACAATTTCCCTAAGCAGAACAGGGGGTTTATTCTGTATGCGAAGTTCCCTTGGGGCCACGTCCCACAGCCAGCCTTCCACAACGTCCGCCTGATAGAGTGGGGGAAGCGAACGCCTGAGGAAGAAGCTTTAATCAAAGAATTGGAGCAGCACTTCATTAAGCTATCACCTTAACCTCTCTAAGCTTCTAAGCCGATTGGGAAAATCTAACTTGCAACCCCTGGGCTGCCGCTTAAATGTGGAGGTTAAAATTCGTCCTTTAACTTCTCCCGCAAGGCTATGAGGGCCCTGTGGTAGAGGGCCTTGATGGCGTTTTCGGTTTTACCCATTATCAAGGCTATTTCCTGATTGGAAAGCCTCTCCACGAACTTGAGGTATATGACCTCTTGCTTATCGGGAGGCAGAGACCTCACTGCAGCCATGACTTTCCTTAGCCTCTCCTCCTTTTCAAGCGAGATAAGGGGATCTACATCCTCTCTGGAGCTAATGGGTAATTCCCCTAAGGGGATGACTTTGCGGCGCGACCGGTCTCGGTGCCAGTTGGCCAACAAGTTGTGAGCGATGCGATGAAGCCAAACATAGAAAGGCAAGCCGCGGTTTTCGTAGTTTTTAATGTGATTGAAGGCTTTCAGGAAGACCTTGGCCGTCAAGTCCTCAGCGTCCTCCTGGTTTCCCACCTTGTAGTAGATGTAGCTGTAAATTTTATCCACGTAGCGCTGGTAGAGGATGCCAAAAGCTTCTGGGTCTTCCCGTGCCCTCTCTACCAAAATGTCTTCTTCAATGAACTCTTTGTCCAAGAAAGCCCCCTTAAAGCTTCAAAAATGCGTCCCTTAGTGGAGGCGAGGTTTGGCGATTATCTCCAGTATGCGCAAGTCAAAGAAGGACTGGGCATTGGCTGGCAGGACTACTATGGCTGTATCAGCCCCACGACCGGTGCCAGCTATTGCTATTGCTTCACGATCGGTGCGTATAAAGCCAGCATCTGCGGCCATTAAGGTTATCTCCACAGCTACTTTCATCCCTTCCCCAAAAGTGCGAAGGGTAAAAGCGATTATTTCTTCCAATTGGTAGGTGTTGAGCTTGCGCCTTACGGCCCTACCTATCCCGCCAAAAGCGTGAGTGCAGGTAAGAATTTTCCCCCCAAGCTTTTCTATAGCTTGGCGATTTTCTTCGGTAAGCTCCTGAAAATCGGGTTTACGGAAGCCAGTGGAATGAGTTACCACCACGAGGTTGTATCCCTGGAACATCTTGGCCGCAAGGAGGCCTGTCTCCCCTGTTGTAGAAGCTACCACGATGTCCTTTATCCCTAACTCCTGCGCCCTTTTCTTGGCTGCCTCCAAAGTGGGGATAGTGTTCTGGGGCCCTGGTTCTTCAAAGTAAATGATTTCAGGCATCTCACTCCCCCCTTTTGCGGAATATGAATTTCAAAGGCGTGCCCACAAATGGGTAATGTTTCCGGATTGTGTTCTCCAAGTAACGCTCGTAGGAGAAATGGACCAGGTCCGGGTCATTGACGAAGAAGACGAAGGTTGGGGGAGAGACAGAAGTTTGGGTAACGTAGTAGATTTTGAGGCTTCTTCCAGCCTTTGATGGCGGGGCATGTGCTCTTACGGCTTCTTGAATCAGGCGATTTAGTTTGCCGGTTGATATGCGCACAAGCCTTTCCTCTTGAACCCTCAGAGCGGTCGGTATTATTTGGTCTATCCCTTCCCCAGTTTTGGCTGAGACAAAAAGGATAGGGACGTAATCTAAGAAGCGGAGTTCAGCCCTAATGGCCTCTTCGTACTCCGATTTTATCCCAGGGCGCTTGGGAACCAAGTCCCACTTATTTACTACAACTATCACGCTTTTGCTTTCTTCCAAGATGTAGCCAGCGATGTGTGCATCCTGGGATGTTACGCCTTCAGCTCCATCTATCACTAAGAGGGAGACATCGGAACGACTTATGGCTTGTAAGGCCCTTAGGACACTGTATTTTTCCAAGCCTGGTTCTACCTTCCCTTTGCGGCGGATTCCGGCAGTATCAATAAGGATTAAGGGATGGCCTTCCCACTCCAGGTATGTGTCAATGGCATCTCTTGTGGTTCCTGGTATTTCGCTAACGATAACCCTCTCTTCACCCAAAATGCGGTTCAGGATGGAAGACTTCCCCACGTTAGGCCTTCCGACAATGGCCACTTTTACCGCCTCGGGTTCAGGCTCGGCTTCGGTTTTGGGCAGAAGTTTTATTACCTCATCCATGAGCTGGCCTATGCCTAAGCCATGGATTGCAGATACAGGGATTGGTTCTCCAAGGCCGAGTTCGTAGAATTCTACAGCGGCCTCTTGCCGCTTTTCGTTATCAGCCTTGTTCACCACAAGGAGGACTGGTTTGCGGGAGCGGCGGAGGATATCAGCGATGTCTTTGTCGGCTGCAGTGGGGCCATCCAGCACGTCCACAACGAATAGGATTAGGTCTGCTTCCTCAATGGCCTTCTGGGCTTGAGCTCTTATGAGGTCAATGTATTGAGCGGAGGCTACGGCCAGTGGCTCCTTTTCTTTGGCGATTTCCAGGCCCCCGGTGTCCACCAAGATGAATGGGACTCCGTTCCATTCGGTGTTGGCGTAGAGCCTATCCCTGGTAGTTCCAGGGATGTCTTCCACTATAGCTATTCTCCGGCCGGCGAGTCTGTTGAACAGGGTAGATTTTCCGACGTTTGGTCTTCCGACTATTGCTACTACTGGTTTGCGCACCAGGTCCTCCGAGAGTTTGGGCTTTAGGTTGGATTATAAACGAAAAATGCTTGGCTTAAAAGTTTTGGGGTTACCCTCGGCCTCTTTCATTCCCCTTTTCCACTACCCCCATTAGCTAATGATTTGCCATAGTCTTGGGGTCCTCTACTGGCTGTCCATGCTGACCCCAGTCAGCATTTTTGGGCCTTTGACCAAGGGACACCATAAGCCAACCTTAATCAAAAACTGGTGGTGG
>CAYOIS010000009.1:0-15733 GCA_964404055.1 uncultured Anaerolineae bacterium
CTGCGCAAATTTGCCTTTTTCTGGCAGCTGAGTATAATATGAGAGGTTTTTCACAAACTTAACAAGGAGGAGCCATACCTTGCTGAACCAATATCTCTTTGTAGGGCTTCTGATGCTTATGGCTCTGGCTGTCCCCCTTTTAGGCATAGGCTTTGCTTGGTTAATCCGCCCCAAAAAACCAAACCCCATCAAGCAATCAATCTACGAATGCGGCCTTGAAACCGTAGGGGAAACTTGGGTCCAGTTCAGGGTCCAGTATTACCTATATGCCTTAATCTTTGCCATTTTTGACGTAGAAATAGCCTTCCTTTTGCCCTGGGCTGTGGCCTACAATAAGCTTGGCCTTGTTGCCTTGCTTGACGTTTTAATCTTCATAGGCCTCCTTTTAGTAGCCTTGGCCTATGCCTGGCGCAAGGGGGCATTGATGTGGAGGTGAAATCATGGCTGAAGAGCTTGTGGTGCCACCCGAACTTCGGCGCAATATTCTCATCACTACCGTAGATAAACTCTACAACTGGGCCAGGCGCTCATCTTTGTGGCCACTCACCTTCGGCTTGGCTTGCTGTGCTATAGAGATGATAGCCGCTTCTGCTTCCCGCTATGACATAGCCCGCTTCGGAGCTGAGGTTTTCCGGGCAAGCCCTCGCCAGGCCGACCTAATGATTGTGGCTGGGACCGTAACCCACAAGATGGCTCCTCAGGTCCTTAGGCTATACCACCAAATGCCCGAACCAAAGTATGTGATAGCCATGGGAAGTTGCGCCATATCCGGGGGAATCTTCAACTCTTACGCCGTCCTCCAAGGGGTGGATGAAATAATCCCCGTAGACGTATACGTCCCTGGTTGCCCCCCAAGGCCCGAAGCCCTTCTGGATGCGCTCATCAAACTGCAGAAGAAGATTGACCGCCAGTCCATCCTTTCGGTTCCTTGGTACAGGAGGGAGAAGGCATGAGCGAGGAAATCCTCCAGCTCCTCAAGGGAAAATTCCCCGAAGCATTAGTGGAAGTGCCTGAGGGGACAAAGGACCCGACGGTTGTAATAAGGAAAGAGAACATCCGGGAAGTAGCCCTATTCCTGCGGGATGAAGTAGGCTTCAACTACCTCTCTTTCATGGCCGGAGTTGATTACCCGGAGCGGTTTGAAGTGGTCTATTACCTTTACTCCATGGGAAGGGAACCGCAGAGCAGTAACCTCGGCCCGTTGGCTCTGAAAGTCTACGTTGAAGATAAAGCTAACCCTTCCTTGCCGACCGTGAGCGATATCTGGCCCAGTGCTTTTCAGCAGGAGCAAGAAATTTATGACATGTTCGGCATTGTTTTTGAAGGCCACCCAGACCTAAGGCGAATCTTCATGTGGGAAGGGTTCCCTGGTTGGCCTCTGCGCAAGGATTTTGAGAACCGAACTTTCACTTTCAAAGAGCTTGAACCTACAAGGCCGAAGCCACCTTACTGGTGAAGGAGGGCCAAAGTCATGGCTGTTGCTCTTAAGACCCAAGAAATCGTCCTCAACATGGGGCCGCAGCACCCCAGTACCCATGGTGTCTTTCGGATGGTCCTAACGCTGGAAGGGGAAACAATCGTTGATTTAAAGCCCGTCTATGGCTACCTCCACCGCGGGATTGAAAAGCTTAGCGAAGGGCGCTCCTACCTGCAAGCTGTCCCCATAACCGATCGCTTGGATTACATGTGCGCCTTGACCAACGAGTTCGCTTATGCTGTAGCCGTAGAGAAGCTGGCCGATATTAAACCTCCGGAGAGAGCCGAATACATAAGGGTCATCTTGGCCGAGTTCACCCGAATCCTGAACCACATGATGGCCATAGGCTTCCTCTTTAACGACTTGGGCGCTTACTTCACCCCCGTCCTTTACGCCTTCAGGGCCAGGGAACATATACTTGACCTAATTGAGTGGGTTTCAGGCTCCAGGATGATGCCAAACTACATCCGCCCTGGAGGAGTGGCCGGTGACTTACCCGAAGGGTTCATCCCGCAGGCCAAAAAGCTTGTTGACCACCTCTGGAAGTTCGCCGACGAGTTAGACACATTCCTTTCCGAAAACGAAATCTTCCTCCAGAGAGCGCGTGGGGTTGGGGTCCTTCCCCCTGATGTTGCCATAGCCTATGGAGTGACTGGGCCGGTCCTGAGGGCTTCGGGGGTTAAGTACGATGTGCGCCGGGCTGAGCCTTACTCAATCTACGACCGCTTTGACTTTGAAATCCCAACTCTACCCAACGGCGATGTCTACGACCGCTACATGCTCAGGCTTTTGGAATGGAAACAGAGCCTCCGCATCTTGGAGCAAGCCCTTGACCAAATTCCGGATGGGCCTGTTTCGGAAAAAGTCCCTAAGAGGCTCCGCCCGCCTAAAGGCGAAGTCTATGGCCGTATAGAAGCACCAAAGGGCGAGCTCGGCTTCTACTTAGTGAGCGATGGGTCCGATAGGCCCTACCGCTTCAAAATCCGACCCACTTCCTTCGTCAACCTCGGGGTTTTGAGGGAGATAACCGTAGGCCACAAAGTGGCCGATGTAGTCATAATCCTCGGAAGCATTGACATAACCATGGGAGAGGTGGATAGATGATGGACCTGGAGAACATCCTGCCTTACCTTGGAGAAATCATAGCACGTTGGCTCGGGGGCTTCCTTCCGGCCTGGCTTGTGGACGTCATAATGATGGTATTAGTGGGGCTGGTCATAATCCTGCTGATGGTTGTGGTAGTGATGGCCTTGACCCTATTGGAACGCAAGATACTGGGCCGGCTTCAGGACAGACTTGGCCCCAACAGGGTTGGCCCCTACGGCCTCATCCAGCCCATCGCCGATGTCCTCAAGCTTTTGGTTAAGGAAGACATAATCCCAGAGAAAGCCGATAGGCTCCTCCACTTCCTGGCTCCGGTGATAATAGTGGTGCCGGCCATAGCCGTTTGGGCTGTAATCCCCTTCGGTAAGAAGCTTGTTGCTGCGGACCTTAACATTGCTGTCCTTTACGTCATCGCCCTTGGCTCTGTAACCTCTATAGCCATCCTCATGGCTGGGTGGGGTTCAGGGAACAAGTATGCGCTGCTTGGCGGGTTCAGGGCTGTAGCCCAACTGTTTAGCTACGAGGTTCCGATGGCCCTGGCTGTCCTAAGCGTGGTCATGGCTGCTGGTTCAATGTCTCTCCAGAAGATTGTGCAAGCGCAAAACCCATTGCCTTTCATTCTGCTTCAACCTGTGGCTTTCCTCATCTACTTTATCTGCGGTGTTGCCGAGACCAACCGCAGCCCGTTTGACCTGCCAGAGGCAGAATCGGAAATAATTGCCGGTTACCACATTGAGTATTCCGGGGTAAAGTGGGCCATGTTCTTCCTGGCTGAATACATCAATACCTTCGCTATCTCGGCCATGGTTGTCACCTTGTTCCTGGGCGGATGGAAGGGGCCTTTGCTTCCGTCCTACATTTGGTTCTTCATCAAAGTGGCTATCATGGTCTACGTTTTCTTCTGGTTCCGAGCCACTTTCCCCCGCCTCAGGATAGACCAGCTCCTCAATTTCTCCTGGAAGTTCTTGGTCCCGCTGGCCATGGCCAACCTTTTTGTTACCGGTTTAGTCGTCAAGCTTGACCTTGGCTATTGGAGCAAGGTGACAGCTTATTGGGTGGGGAACATATTAGCCGGAGGATTGGCCCTTTACCTCCTTGGCCGATTTACTCCTAAGAAGGCTATGGCTTAAGAGCGAGGGGGAGAAATGTTCGGCAGAGGACTTTTCAAAGGGCTTTACACGACCATAAAGCATGGGGTTATGACTTACTTCAAAGGCTACAAGCACCCATTCCCCAAGCGCTATTTCACCGAGGGGCCTGCTCCCAGGCTTGAGCCGGAAGGGGTAGGGCTTTTCACCCTGCAGTATCCTGAAGAGAAGTACGCTATGTTCCCTCGCTTCCGAGGGGCACTCATGCACCTTAGGGACCCTGAAACTGGGCAGCCTCGGTGCACGGCTTGTGGGGCATGTGCCCTGGCTTGCCCCCACGGGGTAATTGAGGTCATAGCTGAAGGGAAGGGCAAAGAGAGGAAGCTTGTGGATTACCGATACAATTTGGGGAGGTGCGTCTTCTGCCGGCTCTGCGTTGAATCATGCCCTTACGGGGCTATTGAGATGAGCCACGAGTATGAGTTGGCTACTTACGAGAATAAGATGGTGCTACACCTTGAAGACTTGCTCAAAATTGGCGACCGAAGCGGAGTAACTGAGCAAGGGTGGGCATGGAAATAAGCTTGGGGGTAAGACCATGGGAATGCAGATAGCCTTCTTCATCTTTAGCTTTATAGCGATAGTCGGAGCCATCTTAGTGGTAACCACTAAGAGGCTTTTCCACAGCGCTTTAGCTCTTGTCCTCTCTTTTGTGGGAGTGGCCGGCCTTTACATCCTCTTGGAAGCCGAATTCCTGGCCGCACTCCAAATCCTAATCTACGTAGGAGCAATTGCCATCCTCATCCTCTTCGCCATCATGCTCACAAGGCACTTAATGGACCCGAAAGCGAGGGCTTTCAACGAGCAGTGGTGGATTGCGGCATTGGTGGCCGGCTTCCTCTTCCTGGTCCTTATGGCCATGGTATTGCGAGTGCCTTGGCCGGTTAAGGTGGCCGCTGTGCCTGAGAATGTGATAGAAGGCCTTGGCTCTTCCTTCGTGGGAGATTACCTTGTCCCCTTTGAGGTTGCTTCTGTACTGCTTATGGCTGCCCTCATCGGGGCCATAATCATTGCGCGGGAGAGGTGAGAGATGATTCCCCTTAGCTGGTACCTTTTAGTAGCAGCAGCTCTCTTCTGCATCGGCCTTTACGGGGTCCTGGCCCGGCGCAACGCCATAGGGATACTGATGGGTGTAGAGCTTATGCTCAATGCCGTTAACCTCAACCTGGTGGCCTTCTGGCGTTACATCAACCCTGCTGACCTATCGGGCCTTGTCTTTGCCATTTTTGTCATAGCCGTGGCCGCTGCTGAGGCAGCCGTCGGCTTGGCCATAATTATTTCCATCTACCGCAACCGGGATACGGTGAACGTGGAAGAAGTGGACCTCATGCGAGGGTAAGATGGAGAGGGCTGAAGCGCAGGCCAAACTCAGAGAGCTCTTGGAACGGAGGGAAGAAATCATCTTCGCTTACCTTCATGGCTCTTTCGTTGAAGGCCTGCCTTTCAACGATATAGACGTGGCCGTTTACGTAGACCAATCCAAAGTTCCGGACGCCTTTGATTACGAGATGGACCTTTCGGCAGAGCTGACCATGGCTCTGCATTTTCCTGTGGATGTGCGCGTCCTGAACGATGCTCCCCTGGGCTTCCAGCACAGCGTCCTTCAGGGGGAGGCCATTTTGGTGCGGGATGAAGAGGCCCTTACGGACTTCATTGAGAGGGTGGCAAGGGAGTACATGGACTACGCTTACCTTGGGCGCATGTACCTTGAGGAGTTGCTCAAGAGATGACCAAGGTGAACGTTGAGTTCCTCAAGGAAAGGGCAAGGGAGATAAAGGAGGCGGTTGAAAAGGTGCGTTTTTATTCCTCAATGCCCGATTCTGAGTTTTTCTCCGATGAGCGCAACCTTTACACCGTTATGCACCTTCTTCTCCGGGCTATTGAGGCTACTGCTTCCATTTGCACGCACTTGATCGCCAAATTTGCCCATCGCGCTCCGGCCAGTTACACCGAATGCTTTGAAGCTATGAGGGAGCTTAAAATGTTGGATGAAGACTTAGCTGCCCGACTTGTGAGGATGGCGCGCTTCCGTAATCTCCTGGTCCATCAATATTGGAAAGTGGACCCGGCCAAAGTTTTGGGTTTCGCACGGGAAAATTTGGGTGATTTTGATGCTTTCCTTGAATCCATAAGCAGCTTTTTAGGGAGGAGATGATGGAAGGAATCTTCTTCCTCAAGCTTGTTTGGCTTATACCCCTTTTGCCTTTAGCCTCTTTCTGGCTTATTGTTCTCTTTGCTAACCCCAACAAGAAGCTCAGCCATTCCATCGCCATAGGTAGTATCGCTCTCGCTTGGGTTCTTTCGTGGGGAGCCCTATACGAGGGGATAAAGCACCACATAGGCTCAGGCGAGGAAGCATTCCACCTCAGCTGGAACTGGCTCCCTACCGGCCCAAGCTGGTTCAAGATGGGGGTTATGGTTGACCCCCTTACCTTAGCCATGCTCTTCATGGTTCCCTTCGTGTGCCTCCTAATCTTCATATACTCCGTTGGGTACATGCATGGCGACCCCCGCTATTCCCGCTACTTCGCCTACATCTCCCTCTTCGCCTGCGGGATGCTGGGCATGGTCCTGGCCGATAACCTCCTAATGCTCATGATTTTCTGGGAGGTAATGGGCCTTTGCTCCTATCTCCTCATAGGCTTTTGGTTTGAGAAGCCTTCGGCTATGCGGGCTGGTCTGAAGGCCTTCATCACCACCCGCATTGGCGATGTCATGATGCTTTTGGGAATAATCTACCTCTACTCCCGCACCGGCTCCTTAACCTATACCGAGGTCTTCAAGCCTGAAGTTTTAGAAAAGCTGGCTCATTCCACAGTGACCTTGCCCTTGGTAGGGGAACTTCCTGTAGCTACAGTCATAGCGATACTGCTTTTTGGCGGGGCGGTTGGCAAGAGCGCCCAATTCCCCTTGCACGTCTGGCTCCCCGATGCCATGGAAGGCCCGACCCCGGTCAGCGCCTTAATCCATGCTGCTACCATGGTGGCGGCAGGGGTTTACCTTGTGGCCCGCTCCTTCCCTCTATTCTCCGTAGTGGAGCATGGGCCTCAGTTGGGGCTTGTGGCTTTCATTGGAGCTTTTACCGCCTTCTTCGCTTCCACCATAGCCATCGCTCAGAATGACATCAAGCGGGTTCTGGCCTATTCAACCATAAGCCAGCTTGGCTACATGATTGCTGCCTTGGGGGTGGGAGCTTATGTGGCTGCCGTCTTCCACCTTGTGACCCATGCCTTCTTCAAGGCCCTCCTGTTCCTCGGCTCCGGTTCGGTCATAATTGGCACCCACCACGAGATGGACATGATGAAGATGGGAGGGCTCCGCCAGCGGATGCCCATCACTTTCTGGACTTTCCTCATGGGGACATTGGCTCTGGCCGGAATCCCGCCGTGGGCTGGTTTCTGGAGTAAAGATGAAATATTGGGCCATGCTTTCCATCATGCTTCGGAGGTGGGGTTCATCTCTTGGCCCGGCTTCGTGTGGATTCTGGGGACCGCCGCAGCTTTCTTGACTGCTTTCTACATGGGCCGGCAGGTTTTCCTTACTTTTGCCGGCGAGCCTCGCAGCCACCATGCTGAAGAAGCCTACGAAACCCCTTGGGTCATGACCATACCTCTCATCATCCTGGCCTTCTTCTCCACCTTCCTCGGTTTCGCAGGGGTCCCGCACGATTTTCCGGTCCTTGGGCCGCTCCTCAACAATCCCTTCCACCACCTTGTAGGGGAAAAATTCCCAGCCACGCCTTTGAACTTCGGAGTAATGGGCCTATCGGTGCTCATGGGCCTTTCCGGTCTGGCTTTGGCTTGGGTTGTATACGGACGCGAACCACTCAAAGCCGGCGAGCCCGACCCCCTCTCCATTTCCTTGGGGCCGATTTACACCGTCCTCAAGAACAAGTACTACATTGACGAATTCTACCAGGCCACGGTCATCCGCTTTGCCCTTTGGCTCTCTGAGACCTTCTTCAAGTTTGATGACCGCTGGATAATTGACCCCATTGTTGATGGAGTTGGCAAGCTGGGCAGGAAGCTTTCGGAAATAGGAGGCCTATTTGACCTTAAGGTTGTGGATGGAATTGTAAACGGTTTGGGGAAGGTCACATCAGCGTTTGGAGGTGTCTTGCGCCTTACCCAGACTGGCAAGGCGCAGAACTACCTTCTGGCTGCAGCCCTTACAGTGCTTATGTTGCTCGGATTTTACCTTGCCAGATGAAATCTTACCGGAAGGAGGCTTGAGCGATGGGTTTCCCGATACTTTCTATCATAACCTTTACCCCGGTAATCGGAGCGCTCATAATCCTCTTCTTCCCAAAGGAGAACGTTAACCTCATAAGGCGCTTTGCTATAGCCGTAAGCCTTATACCCTTAGCTCTATCCGCCTACTTGTGGTTTGCCTATAACCAAAGCGAGGGGGGAATTCAGTTTGTGGAACGCCACATCTGGATTCCGGCCATAAACGTTTGGTACCACGTGGGCGTTGATGGGATAAGCGTCCCAATGGTCTTTCTGACTTCTCTCCTCTCAACCCTCGGCTACTTCTACTCCGCCTACACCATCCATGAGCGGGTCAAGGAATATTACTTCCTCTTCCTCCTGCTTCAGACCGGGATGTACGGTGTGTTCGTGGCTCTGGACTTCGTTTTGTTCTACGTCTTCTGGGAAGTTGGCCTTGTGCCGATGTACCTCCTGATTGGTGTTTGGGGTAGTGCGAACCGGGAGTATGCGGCAATAAAGTTCTTCCTCTACACTTTGGCCGGAAGCGTTTTCATGCTACTTGCCATCCTCGGGATTTACTTCACGACCGGAAGCTTTGACATCCTCAAGGCCGCCGAAGTCCATCCCTTCGCCGATAACTTCACCCTGGCGAGCCTGGCCTTCTGGGCTTTCTTCGTTGCATTCGCCATAAAGGTCCCAAGCTTCCCCTTCCATACCTGGCTCCCCGATGCTCACACTGAGGCTCCTACGGCTGGAAGCGTCATCCTGGCTGGCATCTTGCTGAAGCTTGGTTGCTATGGCTTGCTCCGGATAGTCCTTCCCATATTCCCTGAACCCTTCCGCTTCTATGCCCCCGTAGTAGCTATTCTTGGGCTTATAAGCATTGTCTATGGGGCCTTCGTGTGCATGGCCCAGTGGGACCTCAAGCGCCTAATCGCTTACTCTTCTGTAGCGCACATGGGCTATGTGGTCTTGGGAATTGCCGCAGCTGCTGCCAGCCTTAACTTCAATCATCCTGCTTTCAAGGAAAGCGCAGCCATAGCCTTGAACGGCGCGACAATGCAGATGTTCAACCATGGGGTCATCACAGGGGGCCTGTTCTTCCTGGTAGGGATGATTTACGAGCGAGCTCATACCAGGGATTTGAAGGTCTTCGGCGGGCTTGGGGCCAAGCTCCCCTACTACTACGGTGTGGTTATGGTCACTGGCCTTGCTTCACTGGGGCTACCTGGTTTGGCCGGCTTCTGGGGAGAGTTCCTGGTCTTCCGCGGTGCCTTCCACATCATCCCATACATTGCGGCTTTCGGTGTCTTGGGAGTAGTGGCCACGGCCGGATACATACTCTGGAAGGTAGTGCAGTTCATGTTCCTTGGCCCATTCAATGAGGAGAAGTGGGGGCACCTTACCGATATGGAAGCTTTTGAGAAGGTGACGATGTGGCCTTTGCTTCTGTTCATGGTGGGGCTGGGCTTCTATCCTGCCCCGCTTCTTAACATAATCAATACAGCTACAACTGCCCTGATGGGCAGGCTGTAAGGAGGTTAGCCTTGAGCGCCGTGGAAATCCTTCAGGCTTTCGCTCCGGAGTTGGCTCTTTTCTTAGGCGCTTTAATCCTTCTGGTTTTGGACATGGGCTGGAGGAGGTCAGCGGAGGACAAGGAAGCCACAATCTTAGGCCTGGCTGTAGCTTTCGTAATCCTCTCCTTGCTCCTACTTTTGGGCTTAGGTAAGGTTTTGGACTTGCCCTTGTTGGGGATGCTGGCTTCGGACCAGTTTGCCCTCTTCTTCAAGGGGCTGGCCTTGGTTGGCACAGGCCTTGTCCTCCTCTCCTCCTTCCGTTACTTGGAGGGCCATACCCCTTACCGTGGGGAATTCTACGCTTTCCTGCTCCTTGTGACCTTGGCCATAATGCTGGTGGTGGGGGCTGTGAACCTCCTCATGCTCTACTTGGCCTTTGAATTCTTAAGCCTCACCTCTTACATCCTTGTTGGCTATCTGCGGGAGGAGGGCAAATCCAGCGAAGCGGCCATAAAGTATTTCCTTTACGGCGTCACTGCCTCGGCCCTGATGCTTTACGGTATATCGCTCCTCTACGGGGTTACCGGAAGTTTGGACCTGGTCAAGATAGGGCCGGCCTTGGCAAGCGGTGGCGCTACAAGCTGGTTAGCCTTCCCGGCTATAGTCCTCCTCTTAGCCGGCTTTGGCTTCAAGATAGCCCTTGTCCCCTTCCACCAGTGGTCCCCCGATACCTACGAAGGGGCACCTACACCGGTTACGGCATTCCTATCAGTAGGGCCGAAGGCTGCAGGCTTTGCCGTGCTCACCAGGGTCTTCATCACCGCTCTTTCCCGCTTCCAGCCTGAGTGGGTTGCAGTACTGGCTGGAATTTCTATGGTAACCATGACCCTGGGGAACTTGGTTGCCCTCAGGCAGGAGAACATCAAGAGGATGTTAGCTTACTCCAGCATCGCCCATGCCGGCTACATCCTCATAGGCCTTGTCTGCCTGGTAAGCGGAGTAGCGAGCAACTTCACGGGGCTAAACGGTGTGCTTATATACCTTCTGGCTTACCTCTTCACCAACCTTGGAGCTTTTGCTGTAGTCATAGCGGTGGAGAGGGCCACCGGCTCCAACCGCATTGCCGATTACGCTGGCCTTGTGAAGCGAGAGCCCCTTTTGGCTGGAGCGATGATAGTGTTCCTCCTTTCCCTCATTGGCATCCCAGGGACTGGGGGGTTTGTGGGGAAATTCTTCGTGTTTGGTGCGGCTATCCAGGTGCAGTTTTACGTTCTGGCTTTGGTTGGGGTGATAAACAGCGTGATTTCGGCTTTCTACTACCTCAACGTGGTAAGGCACATGTTCTTCCTGCGTGGGGAAGAGAGGCCAATTGTGGTTGAGCCTACGCTAAAGTGGGTTGTAGTAATGAGCTTGATAGCCGTTTTCGTGATTGGCCTCTATCCTCACCCCTTCATATCGTTGGGGACCAAAGCCGTTCAGATTTTGGGTGCTGCTTTTTAAAGAAACCAGGCTGTAAATCACCGGCTAAAATCGTGGGGGCGCTTCCAGCGCCCCTTTTCTTTTGGTGGGTTTGAAGTCATTGCGCCATACGCTGATTGCTTCAATTCCGGGCCGAACCCTTCGGTTTGCGATGACTTTGGCGCTTACGCCGAGGCAATCCCCGAAGGGGCGGAGCGATCAGGAGCATAAGTTTTTCTCGCTTTTGCCTGAGTCTGGCGGTTTAGGACCAGGCCTGCCAAGGGCCGAGGGATGTGCTCCAGAAACCTTCGGACGGTGAAAGAGTTCTCACTCCACCTTAATCCACACCCAAATCGTATCCCCGAACAGGTTCCCCGATGGGTCTTGCATCCGCCAGTACATTTTGTATTCCCCTGGGGTGGTGGGGGCGAACAGGGTTACCAGCACTACTGCTTTGCCTCCGCTAACTGTGGGCGGCACATAGGGGGATTCCCATGCCAGCTCAGCGCCCCCTACGTTAACCAGACGGTACCCTTCCCCCCAGTGGCATGTGCCTGTGTTCTTGAGCAGCCAGGCTTTGTAAATCCTTTGCCCAGGGCTGACAACGGGGATAATCCCTTGCGCGGGGTTGTCTTCGTATGTCAAATCGGCCAGGAATAGAGCGTTGTTGACACAGTTCGGAGGGGACGGCGGAAACGTAGGCTCCTGCACCGTTATCTCTATCCGTGACCGGTCTCCAAAGGGATTACCGAACGGGTCTCTCATCTGCCACAAGCCCTCGTAGTGTCCGGGGCTGCTTGGGGCCGAAATACGCTCGTGGATTTTTATGCTTTCCCCAATCCCAACCCCTCGGATAGACACAAAGGGTGGAACACCTATTTCCTTGTTCCCAATAAATACCCATCGCAGGCCGGTAATCCAGGGGCAGGAACTCTTGTTGGTAATCGTCCATTCCACAATTATCTGCTGTCCTGGAGCCAGGGGGCCTTCACGGGGGTCTGGATACCTCCCTTCATCGGTGACGTAGGCATCGTATCGGCAAGTGGGGGTGGCCGTTGGGATGGGAGTGGACGTTGGTGTTGGGGTGAAGGTTGGAGAGGGCGTTACCGTTGGCGAAGGGGTTGCCGTCGGCGAAGGGGTGGCAGTGGTCAGCCCAGGAAACAAAGGAAAGCCAGCTTTCACAGTACCCAGTCCGATGCCAAGGAGCATGAGCACAGCGCCCAGAATCCCAAGGAGAAAACGGGTAGCAAAGGAAAAAGGGCCTTTAACAGGTACCCAATCTATCTTCCCTCTTATTGGCAAGATGCCAAGTAGAAAGGCGAAGAAACCGCAAAGAAATAAAATGACCTCAAAGGGTGAGGTTAGGATTGTTTTCAGGATTTCCAGCACGGCTACCTCCTTTTGCGGCTGAAACCTGGCCAATTCTATCCCACTAAAAGCCAATTTGTCAAGCAGGATAACAGGCTTTCGTAAAGCCGTATGCGGAAATTTCTTACTCAAGAAAGGCAAAGTTGGAGCCCGTGGTTGTGAACGGCGTCATGATAAGATACCGGCCTTGTGCCGCGGGAAATCCCGTTAGATTCTAAGGTCCGGCAATACTATTGGGCGGTTTAAGTTATCGGGTCTGGACATCACTAAAATGCCGCCCCCGTAGGCTCGGTGAAGCCTATCGGCCACTATCACTTCTTCCGGGGAACCCTGAGCCAGGATTTTGCCCTCCACCAAAAGGGCAATCCTGTCGGAGAAAGAAGAAGCCAGGTTGAGGTCGTGAAGGACGGCCAGGACGGCTAAGCCTTCGGCGCGAGCCAGTTCCTGTATGAGCCTCAGGGTTGAGACTTGGTGATGGATGTCCAAATGAGCAGTGGGTTCATCCAAAAGCAGGACCTTGGGTTCCTGAGCGAGTGCCCTAGCCAGGATTACCCTCTGGCGCTCTCCCCCCGATAGTTCCCCCATAAGGTTATCCTTGAGGTGCTCTATCCTCGCCCACTCCATGGCCCTTTGCACTGCTTCTATGTCCCTTTTGCTGGCGATTCCGGGAAAGTGCAGGTAAGGGGTTCGGCCCAGGAGCACGCTTTCCCATACCGTAAAGGTTGGGGGAACGTAAGCTCCTTGGGGGACTAAGGCTACCACTCGGGCTAAGTCCGGCCTCTTCCAGCTTTTAATTGGACGGCCCAGGATTTCTATCGTTCCCTCTTGGGGAGCAAGGATGCCGGCTATAAGCTTTATCAGGGTGGATTTTCCTGCACCGTTTGGACCTATGAGCCCCAATATCTCCCCACCCGATACCTCCAAGCTCACACCCTTAAGCACTGGCTTCCCATCGTAACTGAAATGGACGTCCTTCACTTCCAATAAGGCCATTCCAGCACCTCCGCTAAAAGTAAAAAGCCTCTTTCTTGTAGCGGCGTAGGAGGTAGAGGAAGAAGGGCGCTCCCAGGAAAGCTGTAACCACCCCAATTGGTAACTCCCGTGGGGCGAAGATGAGGCGAATTAATCCATCGGCCAAAATGAGGCAAAGCCCTCCCAAGAGTGCGCTCATGGGCAATAGGAAGCGGTAATCTGGGCCCCATATCAGCCTCACTAAGTGGGGTATGATTATGCCCACAAAGCCGATGACCCCGCTTACAGAAACCGCCGCTGCTGTGGCCAAGGAGGCAGAAGCTATTATGAGGAGCTTGACCTTTTCCACTTCCACCCCCAGGGCCATGGCTTGCTCTTCATCCAACTGGAGGACATTCAGGATGTGGGAATAGTAGGCGATGACGCCGAAAGCTATGGCTACGTAAGGCGCTATGGTCTTAATCCTTGCCCAATCGGCCAAGGCCAGGCTACCCATTAGCCAACCCAAGAGGTTGATGGTGTGGAAGGCTTCCCGAGCTGTGAACATGAAGAAAGTTGTGGCGGAGGAAAGTAATGCTCCCAGCGCTACCCCGGCCAGGATGAGGGTTGTTACGGGTGCTTTCCCCCCAACCCTGCCCAGGGAGTATATTGCAGCTGTAGCTAACAGGGCTCCCCCAAAAGCTGCCAGGGATACGGCATTCAACCCTCCCCAGGAGAAGCGCCAGACAAAGTAGATGGCCAATGCTGCCCCAAAAGAAGCCCCTGAGGATACACCCAGTAGGTAAGGGTCAGCAAGGGGGTTGCGGAAAATGGCCTGATAAACAGCCCCCGCTACCGCCAAGGTCATCCCTACGATTCCACCCAAGATAATCCTGGGGATGCGGATTTGGAAAAGGATGGTTTGCCAAGTGGCCGGGTAGCCATTATCCCCCAGTAATATCCTGACTACTGCCGAGGTTGGGATTCCAGCTGCCCCCCAGCTCGTGGCTATTAGGCTTACCACTACAAGGAGGAAAGCGGCGACGGCCAAAGAAAGCCATCGCCGCCTCCTTAGGCTTATTTTAACGGAAAGCATCGGGATGCAGAATCTTAGCTATTAACTCCAGGGCATCTACAACCCTGGGGCCTGGCCTTGAAGTTATATCTACTTGCTCTGGGGTCAATTCCACAATGCGGCCTTCCTTCACAGCTTTAATTTTATCCCAACCGGGGCGCTTGGCTACGCTCTCAGCCGATTCCCCGTAAGGGTGGTCGGCCAGGATTATGACATCTGGGTCTGCGGAGATTACGGCCTCATTAGTGAGCTGTGGGTAGGGGTGACCGGTGGCAATGTTTTCTCCCCCGGCCCTAACAATGATATCGTGTACGAATGAGCCAGGCCCTACAGACCAGAGGTCGCTGGAAAGCTCCCAGAAGACTTTGGGTTTCTTCCGGCCTTCCACCGCCTTGGCTACGGCGTCCATCCTCTTCTGCATCTCGGCTACGAGGCTTTCGGCTTCCTTCTCCTTGCCTGTGATTTTGCCCACAAGCATTATGCTGTCAAGGACCTGGGGCAAATCGTGTGCATCGACTACCACGGCGGTAAGGCCGAGCTTCTCCAACTCAGGCAGAACCTGGGCAATGTGTATGCTGGAGACAAGAACCAGGTCCGGGTTCAAGGAGAGGAGCTTCTCAATGTTAACGTCGGCAAAGCCACCGACTTTGGGTTTAGCTTGGGCCTCAGGTGGGTAATTGCAGAACTCGGTCACACCTACCACCCTATCGCCGAGGCCAAGGGCATAAAGGATTTCGGTTATTGAAGGAGCAAGGGAAGCGATGGCTTTTGGCTCCGCTTTGATTGTGACCTGACGGCCGGCTGGGTCTGTTACGGTCATTGGGTAAGGGGCTGGAGTAGGGGTAGGCGTTGGTGGAATGGGAGTGAAAGTCGGAGTTGGAGGCACAGGGGTAGGGGTTGGAGTAGGGGCTGGACGGCATCCTGTCGCTGCGAACAATAGGCCAAGGGTAAGGATTATTGTGGTTAGTATTGTAAGCCGTCTCATAGCACACCTCCGTTTTTGGGTTTAATGAAACAAAAATCCCCCCTGCTTAGCCGGGGGGTTGAAACAAAAAACCCCTTGCCTGCGATAGAGACAAGGGGGAACTTAGCGTTCCATTCCCCTGTGCTCGCAGGTTCCTGGAACCGGGCCCCAAGAATTCTTAGGTTCAAGGAGGCCCTGCGGCGAGGCAGGTATCCTGGCTCTCCTACCCTTGAAGGTGCCACCCTAAGGCCCCGGTTTACTATAGCACCTTGGGCAGGATTACAGTTGCGGCACAGCGCCGGCCTCTCCACCCGATGGGGCTTCGGGATGGATCACCGGACTTCCCCTTTTAAGGCCTGCCTTTCGGTCAGGCTCACCCCGCCGCCTATTGAGCTGTAAAAGGTCCATTTGGCTCAGAACGCAAGATAATTATACCACGGAAAGGAAAGGAGCGCAAACT
>CAYOIS010000009.1:15833-21054 GCA_964404055.1 uncultured Anaerolineae bacterium
GCCCCTTTTTAAAGTTTCTTTGGGGAGACCCACCACCATGGGGGGCTTCGCCCCCTGGACCCCAGTTTGACAAAGGTCGGCGGAGGCTGACCATTGCCAAAGGCCCAAAGTGGCTGACTTTAGTCGGCTCAAAAACTTAAAATTATTCCGCCACCTAAAAGCTCATCTCCTTTGTAGAAAACTACAGCTTGTCCAGGGGCTGCACCTGTTACCGGCTCTTTAAACTCAACTTTTACTTTGCTCCCTTCAAGGGGATATACCACAGCTTCCCTCTCCGGGGCACGGTAGCGGACGCGGGCTTTGACTTCAATTGGCTCGGTAGGGAAGCGGCCGGAGATGAAGTTGATTTCCCCAGCTATAAGCTCCTTCTGGCCTTGCTCCTCCGCTGTGCCCACTATCAGGGCATTTCGTCCCACATCCTTGTTTATGACATAGAGCCGTTTGCCGTAGGGGATGCCAAGGCCGAAGCGTTGCCCTACGGTGTAAAGGGGCAGGCCCTTGTGAGTGCCTAATAGATGGCCTTTGGTATCGTAGATAGGGCCGGGGCGGAGTGCTTCGGGGGCGTAAAGGCGCAGGAAATCGCGGTAATCGTTCCCAGGGA
This sequence comes from uncultured Anaerolineae bacterium, assembly GCA_964404055.1. Taxonomy (GTDB): domain Bacteria; phylum Chloroflexota; class Anaerolineae; order SpSt-600; family SpSt-600; genus SpSt-600. The sequence continues at coordinate 16,435 of CAYOIS010000009.1, forward strand.
TGAAGCAAATCTCTTGGCTTTCTTCCCTCTCGGCAGTTGGAAGACCAAATTCTCGTGCTAAGCTCCGCACTTTATCCTTGGTAAACCAGCCCAGAGGGAAAAGGAGGCGCTCTAAATGCTTCTGAGTGAGCATGTAAAGGACGTAGGATTGGTCCTTAGCTGGGTCAATTCCTTTGAGCAATTTGTATTCCCCGTCGGCCTTTATTATCCGTGCATAGTGGCCAGTGGCCAGGTAATCGGCTTCCAAGGCCAAGGCTTTCCGAAAGAGCAAGTCAAACTTTATGAATTTATTGCAGGCCAAGCAAGGGTTAGGGGTTATGCCCGCAACGTACCCTTGGATGAAGGGGGAAACAACTTTATCGTAGAAAGGCTGCCTTAAATCCAGGACATAGAAGGGAATGCCTAAGATTTCGGCTACACGGCGGGCCATTTCCACCGCTACCGGGGGACAACAGCGGTTCTCACCATCCCCCGGAGCCCATAGCCTCATCATCACCCCTATTACTTCGTATCCTTCCCGTAGCAAAAGAGCGGCGGTGACAGAGCTGTCAACCCCGCCGCTCATTGCTACCACAACTCTATTTTTCCTCATCCTCACCTTTGCTCAAGTTCAACTTAACTTCAGGGTGCTTCCTGAGGTAATCCTCAATGGCTTTGTGGACGGCCTCAGCGGCAAGGTTGCTGCAGTGCATCTTGTTGGGCGGAAGTCCACCCAAAGCTTCGGCTACAGCCTTGCGGGAAAGCTTCAAAGCTTCCTCAAGGGTTTTGCCTTTGACCATTTCTGTAGCCATTGAGCTGGTAGCGATGGCTGCTCCACAGCCCAAAGTCCTGAACTTTATATCCTCAATCCTCCCATCCCGTACCTTTATGAACATTTCCATGACATCACCGCAAACGGGGTTCCCAACCCTGGCTACTCCGTCCGCATCTTCTATTACCCCGACATTGCGGGGGTTCATGAAATGCTCCCAGACCAGTTCGCTGTACATAATCGCCTCCTAAAGAAAAATCCGACTTTTAAGTCGGCTTTTATTTTAACACCTGGCTTTCGGTTAGTCAAGGGCTGAGGTAAGGCCTTATGTATACGAATGGGCAAAGGGCGCTGAGGAGAGCAAGCCCAACGAAGAAGAAGGCGAAGATGAGCTTATCCCACTTCTCAGGGATTGAAGCCTTGACCACGCAAAAGGCTATCCCTGCCAGAAGCAGAGCCAGGGAGAAGCGATTCCAGTCGCCACTGAGAAAACCCTTGACCACTAAAACCAAGGCCACTAAGGCCAGGATTAGCCCTGCCGTCACTATTGCTTTCCGCTTTAAGCTCTCCCTCAGGCCTAAAGAGAACCCTAAGCCCAGCGGGATTAAGGCCGGGAAAAGGTATCGGCCTTGGTGCTGGACGAACTTGAGGTTATACCAGAGGAAAGATAGGGCTGTAAGCAAGAGGGAAAGGGCCAGGAGGATAAGCCCTAAGCGTTGGGCATCTTTCAATGCTCGCCACCCTTGCGGGAGCCAATGCAAGAACCCCCACAGGGCAAATAAGCAGGCCAGAGCTAAAAACGCGTAAACCCTTTCATCCATTGGCACAGCCATCCAACCAAATTGCCCCCAAAAACTGCGGAAAGAAGTCAGGAGGAAAGCTTTAAGCAGACCAAAAGCCCCCATGGCTTCAAGCCATTGATAAGTGCGTGGCTGCCCCACTACTATGGAATCGTGCCGGGCAAGGCCGAATGGGTCATTTAAACCGTAAACGGCCATATTTCGGGCAAACCAGGGTAAAGCAAAAAGCAAAGGCCAGAGACTAAACGTAAGCAACCGCAATCCTTTCTTCAAGGGTAAACGGCGCCAGGTTAAAAGGCCAAAGAATACCAGATAGAGGACAAAGGCGATGTAAGCCGTGGTTTTGGTCAGGAAACCCAGGGCGATGAAAACCGAAGGCCTCCACAAAGCCTCTTCCGGCCAGCCCTTTTTAATAAGTCGCACCATCTCCAAGAGGAAAAGCCCGATGATGAGCTCGGCCAGGGAATCGTTATTGACCGAGGAGCTCATGGCGGTATGCATTGGCACAAAGGCCACGAAGGCAGCTGTCCCCAAAGCCAGTTCCACCCCCTCGGGGAAAATCTCCCGGGCGATGAAGAAAGCCACTACCACTACCCCAGCCCCTATGACCACCGAAAATAACCGCAACGCCAGCAGGTTTCCCCCGCTGATGGCGTAGATGGGTGAGGCCAAAATGTAATAAAGCGGGGGCTGATGGAACTCATAGCGTATTGGCTCAATGGACATATCCGGCGGGAAGCGGCGGCTCTTTATCTCCTCCAGGTAAAAGTGGGGGTAATCTCCCATCATCAAAACCGGTAAGCGGCCCTCACGCACTAAAAAAGCGATGTAGTTATAGTGAGCGGGCTCATCCGGAGCCTGCCAAGGGGGCGTAAGGAAGGCATAGATAGCCCCCACAACCAAAAAGGCGGCTATTAGGGCTAAGAGCGAGGCCTTGTGCCCCATGGGAACCTCCGAAGTGTAGGGTCATAGAACTCTTCCACAGCCTTGCTTAGGAGGTAAAAAGCACTGCAGAAAGCAATTATAGCCAAGGCTGGAGGGAAAAGCGCATGCCACTGCGGCCCCTTTGGCGACCAGTAAAAGGTCAATTGAGTGAACCAAATCATAGTCCCCCAGCTCATCCTTATCCGAGTCCGCCCGAAGAAGGAGAGGAAAGCTTCGGTTAGGACTGCACCGGAGGCAGTAAACATCATGAAGAGGAAGCCGGCAGGGAGCACATAGGGCAAGATATGCCTGCGTAGGATGTAGAAATCGCTCCCTCCTGAAACCTTGGCCGTCTCCACAAAAGCTTTTACCGTTATGCTCTGAGCCCAGGATTTGATGATTGCGGCCGGAGCTCCCAAGCCGGCCAGAATCCCGTAGATTAAAGCTAATATAGGCCAGCGCATGTCAACTAACAAGCCGACTATGAGCAGTATTATGGGCGGCGGCATGAGGATTAAGACATCGCATAAAGCCATCAGCAAGGTTTCAACCTTTCCGCCGAAGTAAGCCGAAGCCAGTCCCGCACTCAAGGCTAAAATTGAGGCTACAAAGCCGGCGGTCATCCCAACTCCTAAGGAAGTCCCAGCCCCATACAGAAGCTGGCTCAGGACATCCCTCCCGAAAGAATCCGTCCCCAATGGGTGCCTGAGGGAAGGAAAAGTCGGGTGGGGAGCGATGTCGGGGTCAAAGCCGGTCAAGGGGTGGTATATGCCTCTGTTCCAGACCAAAGCCATTAGGATAGGATGGGATAAAGCCATTAGGGCAAAAAAGGCCAGGATTATGGAACCAATCAGGCCCTTGTGGTTCTCCAAAGCTACCCCTTTAAGCCAATCGCCCACGGATTCTCCTCCTCAGCCTTGGGTCCAGCCATGCCAGGGCAAGGTCCAGAGAGACGTGGGAAGCCAATAGCAGGATTCCGACTAAGGAGAGGACTCCCATAAGCAGAGGCACATCCTGATAATCAATGGCGAAAAAGAGCAGTACACCAACCCCTGGCCAGAAGAACATCTTCTCCACGATGAAGCTACCCAGAAGGAGGAGGGGTAACTGGAGGATGAAGCGGCTAAGTAGGGGCAAGATGGCTATCCGGCTCAAGTGGTAATCCCTTATCCGGCTTTCATCCAAGCCCTTGGCTCTGGCTAAGAGGACAAAATCCTCCCCCCGCAATAGAGTCATGCTCGTCCGCATCAGGAGCATTATCTCGCCGAAATTGGTGGCCAAGAGTGCGATGAAGGGGAGAGCAAGGTGCCAAAGGATATCCAGAGCGAGGCGGCTCCATCCGCGAAGGAGCCAGGCCAAAGCTAAGGCTACGAGGAAAAAAGCTTTTGCTGCAAACGCAATTGGCTTTCCCCACCTTTTGGCCATTTTGCCTATAATCCACCATCCTAAGACGATGGCGATGAAAGTGGCCAGCATCCATACCATTATAGTGCCGGAGGAGATGGGCACATCGGTCCAGAGCTCAAGGCTCACCTCGCTCTGGGCTGGGAACCACTTAAGCCTTATGGCGAAAATTTGGACGAGGATAAAAACAACCCAGGGCAAGAAAGAGGAATAGCTTGCCACGGCCAAAACTGTGGCCGAAGAGCTAAAGAAGGAATTCTTGGGAGGCCAAGCCATGCGTTTACCCACCCATACCCCTAAAATCCAAGCCGAAACGGTCGCAGGGACAAGGAGGAGCAGGGTTTTAGGGAGGGCCATAAGGAGGAGCTCCAGCACAGAATAACGGGGGTAGAGGAAACTCTTTCCGAAATTGCCAGTGAAGAACCCTTTCATCCACCTCAAATACTGCTGCCATAGGGGCAAATTCAAGCCAAGGTAAGCCCTGAGGGCCTTCTTCCACACCGGGGGCAATCCGACAGCAGTGCTGACAAAATCTCCTGGTAAGGCATAGATTAAGAGGAATAGTGCAGTTTGGAAGAGAATAAGCGTTATGAAAGCCCGCACAAAACGGCGAAGAAGATAGCGACCCACTTAAGTCCCCTGCTTCAATTATAACCTCAAACCGCTAAAAACGCCACCTTAGCCAGTGGATGTCCAGGGGCTTTGCTCCCAGAAGCTTTAAAAAGGGAGCGAACTGCAACC
>CAYOIS010000010.1:0-3314 GCA_964404055.1 uncultured Anaerolineae bacterium
TAGCTCCAAGCCTTGGAGGTATAGCTATGGCCAAAGGCAGCAAGGGTAGGGTGGTCCAGATAATGGGGCCGGTTGTGGATGTGGAGTTTCCCGAAGGGGTTGAGTTGCCTGAAATCTACAACGCTATTGAGATACCCCTGGGAGATGGTAGGCGCCTCGTTGTAGAAGTAGAGCAGCACATCGGCAATAACTGGGTCCGCTGTATAGCTATGGATACAACCGATGGCCTCCGCCGCGGGATGGAAGCATATGATACCGGTGCGCCAATAATGGTCCCCGTGGGGAGAGGAACCTTAGGCCGAATCTTCAACGTCCTGGGTGAGCCAATAGATGGCCTTGGGCCAGTCCAAGCCGATGAATACAGGCCAATCCACCAGCCTCCTCCACCTTTTGAGGAGCAGGTCACCGAAGTAGAAGTTTTTGAAACAGGCCTTAAGGTCATAGATTTGGTGGCTCCTTTCACCAAAGGAGGTAAGACTGGGGTCTTCGGTGGGGCAGGGGTTGGCAAGACCTTCATCATAATGGAGTTAATCCGCAATATCGCTATTGAGCATGGCGGAGTATCGGTATTTGCCGGTGTTGGGGAGAGGAGCCGAGAGGGAAATGAGCTCTGGCTGGAGATGAAGAGGGCCGGCGTTCTGGATAAAACCGTGATGGTCTTTGGGCAGATGAATGAACCGCCAGGAGTTAGGCTAAGGGTGGGCCTTACCGCTCTGACCATGGCGGAGTGGTTCAGAGACCAAGGGATGGATGTGCTCCTCTTCATTGACAACATATTCCGTTTCGTGATGTCCGGTTCGGAAGTTTCCGCCCTCTTGGGCCGGATGCCCAGCGCTGTCGGTTACCAGCCCACGCTTGCAACGGAGATGGGTGAGCTTCAGGAACGCATAACCTCTACCCGCAAAGGTTCTATCACCAGCTTCCAGGCCATATATGTCCCAGCCGATGACTACTCTGACCCTGCTCCAGTCTCGGTTTTTGCCCACTTAGATGCTACCATAGCCCTGGAACGCTCTTTGGCTGAGCAAGGCCTCTACCCGGCTGTTGACCCCTTGGCCTCTACCTCCAGGATTTTGGACCCGAGGATTGTGGGTGAGGAACATTATTACGTGGCTAGGGAGGTCCAGCGTGTCCTCCAGCGCTACAAGGACCTCCAGGATATAATCGCTATCTTGGGGATTGAGGAGCTATCGGAAGAGGATAAACTGATTGTAGCCAGGGCACGGAAACTGCAGCGCTTCTTGACCCAGCCAATGTTTGTGGCTGAGGCCTTCACCGGAAGACCTGGGGTTTACGTTCCGATAAAAGAGACAGTCCGGGGTTGCAAGGAAATCCTGGAAGGCAAACACGATGACCTACCGGAGCAGGCCTTCTACATGGTCGGTACGATAGATGAGGCTGTGGAGAAGGCCAAGACTTTGAGGTAAAGGATGTAAAGATGCCATTGCGCTTGGAGATAGTCACGGGAGAAAGGCTGGTTTTTTCCGACGAAGTTGACATGGTGATAGCGCCTGGGGTTGAGGGTCAGCTTGGGATATTGCCCAAGCATGCCCCGCTCCTTACCGCTCTCAGCATTGGTGAACTTAGGGTCAAGAAAGGACAGGAGGAGCTTTCTTTCGCCATAGGCGGGGGGTTCATGGAGGTATACAAGGATAAGGTGATAGTGCTTGCTGATACTGCTGAGAGGGCTGAGGAGATAGACATCGCTCGTGCGGAGGAGGCACGCCACAGGGCTTTGGAATTGCTCAAAGAAAGGGGTAGGCTGAGCCGTGAGGAGTTTGCTCAGGCCGAAGCCAGGCTGCGCAAAGCTATAACCAGGATAAAAGTGGCTCAGCGTTACCGCCGCCTTAAATTGCCGAGGCTTGAAGAGGAAGAGGAGAATGTTTGAAAAGCAAGTGGGCATAGACCTTGGCACTTACAACATAATAATCTACGTCAAAGGCAAGGGGATTGTAATCCAAGAGCCTTCCATCGTGGCCGTTTCAAAGAAGGAGAAGAAGATATTAGCCATAGGGAAGGAAGCCCTGACCATGCAGGGGCGCACCCCGGAAAGCATAGAGGTCATGCGTCCCCTCAAAGACGGAGTCATAGCCGATTATCTGGTGACAGAAGCCATACTCCGTCACTTTCTGGAAAAAATCTGCGGGCGTTTAAGCCTCTCCAAGCCCAGGGTAATGATAAGTGTTCCGGTAGGGATAACCAGCGTGGAGACGCGGGCAGTCCACGATGCTGGCATCCAAGCGGGGGGCAAAGAAGTTTACCTCATACCTGAGCCCTTTGCTGCAGCCTTAGGCGCTGGCATGCCCATCCATACCCCTACTGGGAATATGGTAGTAGACATAGGGGGAGGGATAAGTGAAGCGGCTATAATCTCCATGAATGAAATCGTGGTAGCCGATGCGGTCCGAGTTGGAGGAATTAAAATTGACGAAGCTATCGCTTCTTACATCCGGAAAAAATACAACCTCCAGATAGGAGAAGCGACGGCAGAAGCGGTGAAGATAGAGATAGGGAGTGCTTTACCTTTGCGGGAAAAGCTTCAAACTGAAGTCAAGGGTAGGGACCTGGTTACAGGCCTGCCCAAGACAGTTGTAGTCAATTCCGATGAGGTTACCGAGGCCATAACTGAGCCTTTGAAAGCCATTGTAGGGATGGTAAAGCGGGTTCTGGAGAAGGCCCCGCCGGAGTTGGCATCGGACATAATTGACCGAGGGATGCTCCTTACCGGTGGGGGAGCTCTTTTGAGGAACATAGACCGTCTTCTAACGAAGGAGACGGGCGTCCCTTGTTATGTGGCCGATAATCCATTGGCCTGTGTGGCTTTGGGGGCGGGTAAGGCTTTGGAAAACTTTGACAAGTTGAGGAGAAGTCTCATAACTTTTTGAGCGAGGGAGAGCTGTGGAGTACCAGCCAGAAATCACCCTTTTTACCTGCATCTATTGCGGATACATGGCTGCTGATACAGCCGGCGCTTTGCGTATCCAATATCCTCCGAACACTAAATTGATTCGCTTCCCTTGCACTGGTAAATTAGACGTGCGCTACATCCTTGAAGCCTTTGAGAAAGGCGCCGATGGTGTGATGGTAGTGGCTTGTCCTATTGGAAACTGCCATCACTTCCACGGCAATATCCAGGCGACAAGGCGGGTTCGTTATGCCAAAAGGCTTTTGGATGAGATAGGCCTTGGGGGCGAAAGGTTAGAAATTTTCTACATGTCCGGCGGGCAAGGGGGAACTTTCGCAAATGCTGTAAGTACTATGGTAGAAAGGCTCAAGAAAGTAGGGCCAAATCCGCTCAAAAATGGCCTTAAGCC
>CAYOIS010000010.1:3414-20695 GCA_964404055.1 uncultured Anaerolineae bacterium
TCAGTCCTTGTGGTAGGGGGCGGGGTGGCCGGTATCCGAGCGGCTTCGGATCTGGCTGCCGCTGGCTTCAAGGTTTACCTCGTAGAGAAAGAGACCGCCATCGGGGGGAGAATGGCTCAACTGGATAAGACTTTCCCCACTAACGATTGCGCCATGTGCATACTCTCCCCCTGGTTGGTGGAAGTGGAGCGCAACCTCAACATTGAACTAATAACTGGGGCTGAACTTATACGGTTGGAGGGAGAACCAGGCAACTTCAAAGCCTTAATCCGGCGCCGGCCTCGGTATGTGGATGAAAGCCGGTGCACCGCTTGCGGCGATTGCGCCAGGGTCTGCCCAATATCTTTGCCTAACGATTACGAAGGAGGACTTTCGCAGCGCAAAGCCATTTATAAGCGCTATCCCCAGGCTGTTCCCAACGCTTACGCTGTGGAGAAAGAGGGGGTAGCACCTTGCCGAGATGCTTGCCCAGCGGGCCAGAGAGCGCAGGGTTACATAGCCCTTATCCGCGAAGGCCGTTACCACGATGCCCTGAGGGTAATTAAAGAGGATAACCCTTTCCCCAGCGTTTGTGGCCGAACCTGCCATCACCCGTGCGAGGGCCATTGCAACCGCCGCCACATAGATGAGCCTGTGGCTATTATGGCCCTCAAGCGATTCGTAGTAGACTACGTTTACACCCATGGCCCCTACGAGCCTCCGAAGCCTGCCCCTCGCACCAAACCTCAGAAAGTAGCTATAGTGGGCGCAGGACCTGCAGGCCTGACCGCCGCCAGAGACTTAGTCCTCATGGGTTACGGAGTGACAGTCTTTGAGGCCCTTCCCGTGGCTGGGGGAATGATGCGCGTAGCCATCCCCGAACATCGTCTCCCAAAGGCCATCCTTCAGCGCGATATTGACGACATCTTGGCGCTGGGGGTGGAGCTACGCCTCAACACTCCTATCCGCAATCCGGAGAAGCTCCTTCAAGAAGGATACGATGCTGTATTCCTGGCCGTGGGGGTATCTGGAGATAGAGCGCTTAACATTGAAGGGGAGGACTTAGAGGGGGTTATCCCAGCCCTCAAATTCCTCAGAGAAGTTAACCTCGGCTGGAGGCACAAAGTAGGCCGAAGGGTGGCGGTAGTCGGAGGTGGGATAACGGCCATTGATGCCGCTGCCGTTTCAATCCGCTTGGGAAGCGAAAAAGTTTACTTAATTTACCGCCGTACCAAGGAAGAGCTTCCGGCCTACCGTTGGGAACTGGAAGAAGTAGCCAAGGAAGGGGTTGAGCTACTGGAAGGGGTGGCAGTGACCAGAATCTTGGGCAACAACGGCCGGGTTGTAGGGGTGGAATGTGCTCAAGTAAAAACAGTGACCAAGGATGGTGTAGAGCGGCGTGTCCCTGTCCCAGGCACTGAATTCACTCTGGAAGTAGACGCAGTGATAAAGGCTGTCGGGCAACTTTCGGACCTTTCCTTCCTTGAGCCCCCTTACGACAAGCTCTATGGGGATTTGGAGACCCTTCAGACCCAGATACCCGGGATATTTGCCGGAAGCGGCATAGTGCCAGGCACTAACTTCATAATCCATGCTGTAGCCTTGGGCCACAAAGCCGCTAAGATGATTGACCGTTACCTCCAAGGGTTGCCTCTCAAAGCAGAGGAGAAGTCTTGGAAAGTTGTCAAGTGGACTAAGGAGGAAGCCCTTAAGCTGGTAGAAGAAGGCAAGGTCAAGCCTGCTCCAAGGGCTGAGCCTGAGCTCATCCCCTTGGATGAACGCAAGACCACCTTCCGTGAGATGGTCCTGCCATTGAGCGAAGAGCAAGCCCGGGCTGAGGCGGAGCGCTGCCTCCAGTGCGGGGTCTGCTCTGAGTGCTTGGAATGCGTTTATGCCTGCCAAGCCCAAGCCGTGACTAAAGAGACACATGAAGAGAAGGAGCAGCTAATTGAACTTGAAGTTGGTGCAGTTGTCCTGGCCCCAGGATACAAGCCGTTTGACCCCTCAGCTTTGGAAGAATATGGCTTTGGGCGCTTCCCCAACGTTGTAACTTCCATCCAGTTTGAGAGGCTCCTTTCTGCCTCTGGCCCAACCGAAGGGCATGTCCTCCGGCCATCCGATGGAAAGAAAGCAAAGCGCATCGCCTGGCTCCAGTGCATAGGCTCCAGGGATAAAGAGCACGATTATTGCTCCTCAGCCTGCTGCATGTACGCCACAAAGCAAGCGATAATGGCCAAAGAGCATGAGCCCGATACCTTCTGCCAAATTTTCCTCATGGACATGAGAGCATTCGGCAAGGGCTACATGGCTTACTTCAAGCGGGCGCAGGAGGAATACGGCATCATCTACACCCGAAGCCGGGTATCAGCTCTGTTTGAGGACCCCCAAACTAAAGACATCGTGGTGCGCTACGAGGAAGCTGGCAACCTCAGAGAGGACCGCTTTGACCTTGTGGTGCTCTCGGTAGGGATGGAAATCCCGGAGGATGTGAAGGAGCTGGCGCGTAGGCTGGGGATAAAAACCGATGCTTATGGCTTTGTGGAAAATTCTCTGTTCAATCCCTTGGCGACGGGCAGGGAAGGGGTTTTTGCTTCCGGGGTTTTCTCCGGTCCCAAGGATATACCCTCCTCGGTTGTAGAGGGGAGCGCGGCTGCGGGAGCAGTAGGGGAAATCCTGGCTCAGGCCAGGGGGACTGAAATTGCCTTCCCTGTATATCCACCGGAGATTGATGTGAGCGGCCAAGAGCCGCGAATCGGGGTTTTCGTCTGCCACTGCGGCTCCAACATTGCCGGCTTTCTGGATGTAGAAGCTGTAACCGAATACGCTCGCTCCCTGCCCGGCGTAGTCTACGCCACACATAACCTCTATACCTGCTCCCAGGATACCCAAGAGCTTATAAAGCAAGCCATAAAAGAGCACAACTTGAACCGAGTGGTAGTGGCGTCGTGCACTCCGCGCACCCATGAACCTTTGTTCCAGGATACAATCCGCCAAGCTGGCCTTAACCCCTTCTTATTTGAGATGGCCAACATTCGGGACCAGTGCTCCTGGGTTCACTCCCGCAACTGGAAGGAGGCAACAGAGAAGGCTAAGGACCTGGTGAGGATGTCCGTAGCCAGGGCAGCCAAGCTTGAACCCCTCCACATGATAGACGTGCCGGTCCGCAAATCGGCCTTGGTGATAGGAGGAGGAGTAGCTGGGATGACAGCTGCCCTCTCCCTTGCCCGGCAGGGATTCCCTGTCCACCTGGTGGAGAGGGAAGGCGAACTGGGCGGAAACCTCCGTCGCATCCACTACACCCTTGAGGGTGAGGACCCGCGTGCATTCCTGGAAAAGCTCGTAGCTGAAGTTACATCTCACCCACTCATAACTGTCCACCTTGGCACCAAGGTTGTAGAACATTCAGGCTTTGCTGGGAATTTCTACGCTGTCCTGGAAGGGCCCGATGGCCGTCGCTTCCCAATTGAGCACGGGGTTACCATTGTGGCTACGGGTGGTAGGGAGAACAAGCCAACTTCTTACTTCTACGGTCAGCATCCGGCAGTCCTTACCCAACAGGAGCTGGAGGAGAAAATTGCTCAAGGCGAATCCTTCCTTGGCCCTGTGGTCATGGTTCAATGCGCTGATGACCTGGCCGATAAATACTGCTCGGGGATATGCTGCACCCAGGCTCTCAAGAACGCCCTTAAGCTCAAGGAACTTCACCCCGATTTGCCGGTTTACATCCTCCACCGAGACATAAGGGTTTATGGGCTCAGGGAACGCTACTATACTTTGGCCCGCAAGAAAGGCGTAATCTTCATCCGCTATGATGGCGCGGCAAAGCCTGAGGTTGAGCCAAGCGATGGGGCTTTAAGGGTTAAGGTGAAAGATGTGGAGATTGGGGAAGAGTTTGAGCTTAAGGCTAACCCCTTGGTCCTTAGCGTGGGGGTAGTGCCTTCCGAAGGGGTTGAGGAGCTGGGCAAAATCCTGAAAGTCCCAGTTACAGCCGAGGGCTTCTTCTGGGAAGCCCACATAAAGCTTCGCCCTGTAGACTTCGCCTCCGATGGGATTTTCATGGCTGGAGTTGCGCACTGGCCAAAGCATTTGGATGAGACCATAGCTCAAGCCAAAGCCGCAGCTGGCCGGGCAATTACCATTTTAGCCCAGGATACCCTCAAAGTAGGAGGGATTGTAGCCGTAGTAAATCCAGAAAAATGCGTGGCTTGCCTAACCTGTGTCCGTGTTTGCCCTTACAAAGTCCCCCGCATTGAGCCAACCTTGATAGGAGCTGGGGGGATAAAAGGTGCGGCCTATATAGAGCCAGCCCAATGCCATGGCTGCGGTATCTGCGTTGCTGAGTGCCCAGCTAAAGCAATACAACTCATGCACTACCGGGATGACCAGATTGAATCTAAAGTTGAAGCGCTCTTTATGGAGATAGCGCAATGACCGAGTTTGAGCCAATAATCGTAACCTTTGCTTGCCATTACTGCGCCTACGGTGCTGCTGACCTGGCAGGGGTGATGCGCTTGCAGTACCCTGCTTCCATTCGCGTCGTAAAAATCCCCTGCACCGGCAGGATTGACGTACACCACATCCTCACCGCATTTGAAAAAGGAGCCGATGGAGTCATAGTAGCCGGGTGCAGGATAGGGGACTGCCACTTTGAAAGTGGGAACATAAAAGCCACGAAAAGAGTCCAATACGCCAAGAAGCTGCTTGAAGAAATAGGCCTTGACAAAGAGCGCCTTGAAATGTATTATATGTCCTCGGCCGAGGGGGCCCGCTTCGCTGAGGTGGCGGCCGAGATGACCGAGAGGATAAAGAAGCTTGGCCCTAATCCGCTGCGTAAGGAGGCTCAGAAATGATTATAGCCGATCGCAAGCCCTTTGAAGAGATAAAAGCCATGGTAGCGCCTTTTAACCGCATCCTTATCTTAGGCTGTGGCACTTGTGTTACTGTGGATTTTTCCGGTGGAGAAAAGCAAGTGGGAATCCTGGCAGCAGAGCTTAGGATGGCCCGCCAGCTGGAAGGAAAACCTCTGGAAACAGTGGAACATACCGTCCAACGCCAGTGCGAGTGGGAATTCATAGACCCCATCGCCGATATGGTGCGAAGCGTAGACGCCGTCCTCTCCATGGCCTGCGGGGTTGGGGTCCAAGCCATGGCCGAACGTTACCCCGATAAGATTATCCTCCCCGCCCTCAACACCGTGATGATGGGAATGCCCATAGAGGCCGGGGTCTTCGTTGAGCGGTGCGCTGGATGCGGGAACTGCGTTCTGGCCTTAACTGGCGGGATCTGCCCCATAGCCCGCTGCTCCAAGAACCTCCTCAACGGCCCATGCGGCGGTTCCCAGAACGGCAAGTGCGAAGTCAATCCCGAAATTGAATGCGCTTGGCACCTAATCTACGAAAAACTTAAGGCCATGGGCAGGCTTGATGCCCTTATGGAAATCATTGAACCCAAAGACTGGCGACCCGCTGGAGGTGGCGGGCCAAGGAAAATCGTCAGGGAAGAGGAAAGACTGGAAGTAATGGAAATGTAGGCATGGATGAAGTAATCGCCCGATTGAAGGAGAAAGCTGAGGAAATATTCGGGCCATTTCCGGTGGATGTAGCTTACGTCTACGGCTCGGTTGCCTCTGGCGCATCGCACCCTTTCTCGGATTTGGACGTAGCCATGGTTGTGGAAGAAGGGCATTTGGCTAAGATGAGCTTGAGGGAGCAGTTAGCCTTAGAACTGAGGATAAAGCAAGCGATTGCAAGTATAGCCGGCGCCCAGAATGCCGAAGTTCGCATCGTAAACGATGCTCCTGCCACTTTGCTTGGGGCCGTCGCCTGCGAGGGAAAAGAGATATACTGCCGAGATGACGGGCATCGGGTTGAGTTTGAAACTTACGCCTGGAGCAGGTACTTTGACTACAAGCCCCTTTACCTGGCAAGGCAAAGGGCCTTCATAGGGCAACTTTTAGGGGAGGAGGCCGTGGTAAAGCCGGAAGTGGTGAGGAATTTGCTGAATCGCCTTGATGAGACCGTGGGCAAGCTCAGGAAACTGGCTTCGTTCCCCAAGGAGGAATTCCTGAAAGACTTCACCAAGTTGGAAAGCGCCAAACACCTGCTCCAGACCGCAATCCAAATCTGCATTGACATTGCCAATCACATCATAGCCTCGGAGAAGTGGCGTATCCCAAGCGATTACGCCGATTCTTTCAGGGCCCTTTGGGAAAATGGCATAATCCCAGACGATTTCCTTGACACCGCTATCCAAATGGGTAGGCTTCGGAATCGCTTGGTGCATTTCTACATGGATGTTGATTCCGAAGCGGTTTACTGGGTCCTGCAAGAGGACTTGGACAATTTTGAGCGCTTTGTGGGCTATATCCTAAAAGCCTTTGAGGAGGAATTGAAAAGATGACCGAGCGTGCTCCTGTAAGCCGATTGGAAAAAATTTTGACCAAAGGCTATTTTGCGGTTACCGGTGAATGTGGGCCACCGAAAGGCGCCGACCGCTCCGTCATTGAACGCAAAGCCCAATACTTAAAGGGAGTGGTAGATGCCGTCAACATAACCGACTGCCAAACAGCGGTAGTGCGTATGTGTTCAATGGCCGTAGCCAAAATCCTCCTGGACCTTGGTATAGAGCCTACAATGCAGATGACCTGCCGGGACCGGAACCGCATTGCCATCCAAAGCGACCTATTGGGAGCTTATGCTTTGGGAGTTCGCAACCTATTGGCCCTAACTGGAGACCACCAGAGCTTCGGCAATCACCCGGAGGCCAAGGGGGTGTTTGACTTGGACTCCATCCAACTTCTCCAAATCGTCCATAGGATGGGGGAAGAAGGTGTGTTCGCCAATGGAGAAGAGATAGAGGGAGGACCGGTGCGGTTCTTCCTCGGAGCAGCTGAAAACCCCTTCGCCGACCCATTTGACTTCCGCCCTTACCGGTTAGCAAAGAAGGTGAAAGCCGGGGCCCGCTTCATCCAAACCCAGCTAATCTACAACGTCCCCAAATTTGCCCAATTCATGCAGAGAGTGAGGGACCTCGGCCTTGACCAGAAAGTCTACATCCTGGCCGGGGTTGGGCCGATAAAGAGCTATGGTGCAGCTAAGTACATGGCTACCAAAGTGCCCGGGATGGATGTGCCGGAAGAAATCGTGGAGAGGATGCGTAAGACACCTAAGGAAAAGCAGAAAGAGGAAGGGATAAAGATTTGCGTGGAGATAATCCAGCAAGTCAAAGAAATCCCCGGCGTAGCTGGTGTGCACATAATGGCCATAGAGTGGGAAGAAGCTGTGCCGCAAATTGTGGAAATGGCCGGCCTCTACCCAAGGCCAGAAGTATAACTTGACTTAAGGAGGCCAAGCAATGGGGGAACTTGCCCAGTTGATTAACAAAGAGCTCGGCACTAACGTTTACCTTTGCTATCAGTGCAAGAAATGCACCAATGGCTGCCCTCTGGCTGATAAATTTGACCTTTACCCTCATCAGCTCATGCGTTACCTTCAATTGGGCCGCGATGATGTAGTCCTCCGCTCTCGGACTGCCTGGCTGTGTGCTACTTGCTACACCTGCAGCACCCGTTGCCCGCAGGACCTGGATATCGCTCGGATAATGGATGTGGTTAAGGTGGAGGCGCAAAAGCGGGGGATTCCTTCACCACTACCAGAAGTTTACGCCTTCACCAAGGCCGGTGTAAACAATATCCGCATCTTCGGCCGAATGTACGAGCTGGGGATGATGGCCGAAATGTACCTCCGGATGCTCCTGAGCAAGAGCTTGGACTTCAAAGGCATCCTCCAGCGGGATGTGCCAATGGGCATTAAGATGTTCCTCAAAGGCAAGCTCAGGCTCTTGCCTGCCCGCCCCGGCAAGGCCGAAGGCAAAGCCCCGGAAGGTGCCCTGGGCTACTACCCAGGTTGCTCCCTCCACTCTACCTCAGCTGAGTATGACCTCTCGGTGCGAGCAGTCTTCAAACACCTGGGGGTAAACCTCTACGAGCCTGAAGGATGGATATGCTGCGGAACCTCCCCCGCTCACTCTACTGACCACGTCCTTGCTGCTGCTCTGCCGATGCAGAACATGGCAATATTTGAAAAAGCTGGCCTTGACAAAGTGATGATGCCTTGCTCCGCTTGCTACTCGCGGTTCAAGGCTGCTGTGTACGACTTCCAGCGCAATGAGGAACTGGCCAAGGCCGTTGAAGAGAAGACTGGCTACGAATACAAGGGCGGCATCCAAGTATTGCATTTGCTTGAAGCCTTGGAAGACGTTGGGTTAGATAAAATTGCGGGCAAAGTAACTCGCCCCCTGGAAGGGCTGAAAGTGGTAAGCTACTACGGTTGCCTAATTACGCGGCCGCCAAAAATCGTGCAGGCACCGCATTACGAATACCCGGTAATAATGGATAGGCTTGTGGAAGTTACTGGCGCCAAAAGCTTGGATTGGTCCTACAAGACCTACTGTTGCGGTGGTTCAGTCACCCTGAGCAAAACGGAAGCGGTGCTGGGCATGATCCGCCGCATCATTGAAGACGCTCACAATGTTGGTGCTCAAGCCATTGTGGTAGCTTGCCCCCTCTGCCAGATAAACCTGGATACACGTCAGAACCTCCTGGGCCTGGATTACCAGATGCCGGTAATTTACATAACCCAACTCCTCGGCCTTGCCTTTGGGCTCAAACCCGAAGAGCTTGGCTTCCAGAAGCACTTCATTGATGTGACTCCAGTGCTGAAAATGGTAACAGTGTAGCGGAGGTTCCCATGCTTGCCGAAAAGCCGATTTCCCAGTTTATGGATGAGCTTGCAAGCTCTGCTCCTGCCCCTGGCGGGGGAAGTGTAGCTGCTTTGGCCGGAGCGATGGGCGCTGCCTTGGTGAGCATGGTTTGCAATTTAACCATTGGCAAGAAGAAGTATGCCGATGTGGAGGAGGAAATAAAGGCCATCCTGGGCCAATCGGAAAGCTTGCGCCAAGAGCTAATGAGCCTATTGGAAGAAGATGTTGCCGCTTACACAAGGGTCTCAGAAGCGATGAAAATGCCCAGGGATACCGAGGAGCAGAAAGCACTACGGGAAGAAGCCTTGGAGAAAGCTCTGAAAGAAGCAACCAAAGTCCCCCTCAGGGTAGCAGAAGCCTGCGTTAAAGTTATAGACTTATGCCGGCCTGTGGCCGAGAAGGGCAACATCAACGCTGTGAGCGATGCTGGTGTAGCCGTAGTTATGGCCGAGGCAGGATTGCGCAGCGCTGCCCTCAACGTGCTAATAAACCTGGGCTGGATAAAAGACGAAGCCTTCAAGAAAGAGGCGCAGGCCAAGCTTGATAAGCTGCTGGAAGGCAAATCCAACCTCAAAGAAGAGGTCTACGAACTTGTAAGAAGCAAACTTTAAAGGAGGTGCTCAATGGCGGCCCAAATCTTGGACGGACGCACAGTCGCCAAAGAAATCCAAGCGGAATTAGCAACTGAGGCTGCCTCTTTCAAGGAAAAATACGGCATAACCCCAACCATCGCCGTAGTCAGGGCTGGAGAGGACCCTGCTTCCGTCAGCTATGCCAATGCGATAAAGAAGACTTTTGAAGGCCAAGGGTTCGGCTTCAGGCTTCATGTCCTTCCGGAGACTGCCTCCCAGGAAGAGATGATAAAACTGGTGAAAGAGCTAAGCGCCGATCCCAGCGTCCATGGCATAATCCTACAAGAGCCATTCCCCAAGGGCTGGGACGAGGCTTTAATAAAGGAAAGCCTTGACCCGGCTAAGGATGTGGATGGGGTTCATCCTGTGAATGCTGGTCGGTTGGCCCAAGTAGCGCCGGTGGGGCGTCCTCCCGGCGTGCTGGATTACTTCGTCCCTGCTACGCCTCTTGGAGGGCTTGAGCTCCTTAAGCGCTACGGCATAACCATAAGCGGTAAGAGGGCCGTAGTGGTGGGGCGTTCCAACATCGTAGGAAAACCCATGGCCTTGCTCCTGCTCCGAGAAGATGCTACCGTAACCATCTGCCATTCCCGAACCCCAGATTTGGGAGCCGTATGCCGGGAGGCCGATATCCTATGCGTAGCCGTAGGCCGAGCCAAACTCATCACTGCCGATATGGTCAAGCCCGGAGCTGTAGTGGTGGATTTTGGCGTAAACTTCGTTGATGGTAAAATGGTTGGAGATGTGGACTTTGAGGCTGTGAAAGAAGTAGCAAGCGCAATCACTCCTGTACCTGGCGGTACAGGTCCTATGACTAACGCAATGCTACTTAAGAATGTCTTAGAAGCAGCGAAAAGACAACAAAACCTTTAAGGAGGAGAAGAAATGGAAAGGCGAGGGCTCATCGTAGAAAGGGTAGATCCTGTTCCCCCAGATATCGTCATCTCTCAGTCGGCAAAGCTGCGTCCCATTGTAGAGGTAGCCGAGGAATACGGCCTTACCCCCGATGACCTGGAACTCTACGGCAAATACAAGGCCAAAGTCCACTTGGAAGTCTTGGAGAGGTTCAAGGACCGACCCAACGGCAAATACATTGACGTCACGGCCATAACTCCAACCCCTCTTGGTGAGGGGAAGACCGTAACCACCATAGGACTGAGCCAGGCGCTTTATTACCTGGGCAAGAAGGTCTTTACTTGCATCCGCCAGCCCTCCATGGGGCCGACCTTCAGCATAAAAGGTGGGGCGGCTGGAGGAGGCTATTCCCAAGTAGTTCCCATGGAAGACTTCAACCTCCACCTCACTGGCGATATCCATGCTGTAGGGGCAGCCCACAACCTCTTGGCCGCCGCTATTGACGCCCGCATAATGCATGAGGACCGCTTGTCCGATGAGCAGCTGGCTAAGATGGGCCTCCGGCGCCTCAACATTGACCCCTACTCCATCACCTGGCCTCGCGTGGTGGACGTCAACGACCGCGCCCTCCGCAATATCATAATCGGCCTTGGGACAGAGGAAGATGGGCGCCCTCGCCAGACCGGCTTTGACATCACCGTGGCCTCTGAGGTGATGGCCATCCTGGCTCTGGCTACAAGCCTTAAAGATCTGAGGGAGCGCCTGGGCCGCATAGTAATCGGCACAGATAAGAAGGGTAACCCCATAACCGCCGAGGACCTGGGCGTAGCCGGAGCGATGGCAGTCATACTGAAAGATGCTTTGATGCCTAACTTAATGCAAACCCTCCAGGGAAGCGCAGCTTTCGTACATACTGGTCCTTTCGCCAACATAGCCCACGGCAACTCCTCCGTTGTCGCCGACCTCATCGCCATAAAGCTGGTAGGGGAGGATGGCTACGTCGTCACCGAATCGGGATTCGGGGCTGACTGCGGCATGGAGAAATTCTTCAACATAAAATGCCGAGTATCGGGCCTCATCCCCAACTGCGTCGTCCTTGTAGCCAGCGTAAGGGCCCTGAAGATGCACGGCGGAGGCCCAAGGGTTGTGCCTGGTCGTCCACTTGATCCTGCTTACACCCAGGAAAACCTTGAGCTTCTGGAGAAGGGACTTGAGAACATGCGAGTGCACATAGAGAACGTCAAGCTCTTCGGGGTCCCGGTAGTCGTGGCCATAAACCGCTTCCCCACCGATACCAAGGCCGAACTTGAGCTTATAAAGAAAGCGGCTGAGGAATTTGGCGCTGAAGCCGCTTGCATCTCCGAGGTCTGGGCCAAGGGCGGTGAGGGAGGAGTAGAGCTCGCCGAGGCGGTCATGGAAGCTTGCAAGAAGCCTTCCAACTTCCGCTTCCTCTACCCGCTTGATATCCCAATCAAGGAAAAGATAGAAATCATCGCCACCAAGATTTACCGTGCCGATGGCGTTGACTACTCCCCCGAGGCCGAACGCAAGATTGAGCTTTACACTAAGCTCGGCTACGACAAATTCCCAATCTGCATGGCTAAGACCCACCTTTCCATAAGCCACGACCCGAACTGGAAGGGAGCGCCCAAGAATTACCGCTTGCCCGTAAGGGACATAAGGGCCTCGGTCGGAGCCGGCTTCCTCTACCCACTTTGTGGTGAGATGCGCACAATGCCCGGTCTACCCTCTCGCCCGGCCTTCATGGATGTGGACATTGACTTGGAGACCGGGAAGATTAAAGGGCTATTCTAAGAGCTTAACAGGGGGGCATTTCGGCCCCCCTGTAGGCAAATTTGACAAACTTGGTCTAAATTGGTATAATTGGAAAGGAGGAAACGGACATGGAAAGGGTAGTGATTGACTTGCCCACAATGTATGCCGATCACCACGTGAAAAACGTAAGGGAGCTGCTTCTGAGCTTGGATGGGGTGAAAGAGGTCTACGCCAGCTCTATGCTTAGAAAGGTCTTCGTCTCCTACGATAGCTCTAAGCTTAACCCTTCCATCCTGGAAGCAAAGCTTAAAGAAGCAGGATATGAGCCTGGGAAAGAGCCTGAAGTTCCCCGCCCACCCCGCCACATTGATGACAATTCCCCATGGTTCAAGGTGATAAAGCGCATCACCCAAACCGATAGGCGTGATATTGAAATGGCCGGTGACTTCAGGAAATACTAAACTTTTGGGAGGTATAAGCTATGAGTGGGAATGGGTACAAAAGCATAGATCCAGCTGCCCAGGAGATGCTTCGCATTGCCGAAGAAGAAGGCTATGAAACCGTATTTTCCAGGGCAGAAGAGATTAAGCCTTGTCCGATAGGGCGCGATGGTGCATGTTGCAAGCATTGCTTTATGGGTCCATGCCGTCTGGTGGGCAAGACTATCCGTGGGGTTTGCGGTGCTACTTTGGACACTGTAGTGGCCCGTAACTTGGCCAGGGCTATAGCTGCTGGTGCTGCTTCTCACGGTGATCACGGCCGCGATATGGCCCTTACGCTTTTGGCCGCCGCCGAAGGGGAAGCCCCAGATTACCAGATAAGGGACTTGCAGAAGCTACTGGAAGTGGCCGATATCCTGGGGGTTCCCTACCGGGACCGGGAGGAGAAGGAAATAGCTCGGGATGTGGCCCTCAAAATCCTGGCTGAATTTGGCCAGCAGAAAGGGGAGCTTTCTTACCTCAAGCGTGCCCCCTTGCGCCGCCAGGAAATATGGCGCAAGCTCGGCATCGCCCCCAGAGGTATTGACCGAGAAGTGGTAGACCTTCTGCACCGCACCCACATCGGTAACGACCAAGATGCCGAGCACCTGCTTTTGGGGGCCTTGCGGTGTGCCCTCTCGGACGGCTGGGGTGGTTCAATGTTCTCCACTGACATCACCGATATCCTCTTTGGCTCCCCTGCGCCCTTGAAGACAAGGGCCAACCTCGGGGCCCTCAAAGAGGACGAGGTTAACATCGTAGTGCATGGCCATGAGCCCATCTTCTCTGAGATGATGGTCCTTGCCGTTAACGATCCCGAGCTTATTGAATATGCCCGGTCCAAAGGAGCCAAGGGCATAAACCTTGCCGGCATCTGCTGCACTGGCAATGAAACCCTTATGCGCCAGGGCATTCCTACCGTTGGGAACTTCTTGAGCCAGGAGCTTGCCCTCCTTACCGGGGCAATTGACCTAATGGCTGTGGATGTCCAGTGCATAATGCAGGCCCTTGCCCCACTGGCCGAACAATTCCACACTAAGTTCGTCACCACCTCCCGCAAGGTCAGAATTAAAGGTGCTATCCACGTGGAGTTTGATGAGAGCCGCGCCCTGGAGATAGCCAAAGAATTGGTCAAGATGGCAATTGATAACTTCCCCAACCGCGGCAAGGTGCGCATCCCCAAGCAAGTCTCTGAAGTTGTAGCTGGCTTCTCCCACGAATACATCACCTATGCCCTTGGTGGCTACTACCGGGGCTCTTTCCGTCCCCTTAACGATGCTGTAATCCAAGGGCGAATACGTGGAGTGGCTGGTGTTGTGGGATGCAACAACCCCCGTTCCACACAAGATTATGCCCATGAGTACATTGTAAGGGAGCTAATCAAGAACGATGTCCTGGTGGTTCAGACTGGATGCGGTGCCATCGCTTCCGCTAAGTACGGGATGATGCTCCCGGAGATGATGGAGGAAGTTGGTCCTGGGCTGAGGGAAATCTGCGAAGCCACAGGGCTCCCGCCTGTCCTCCATATGGGCTCTTGCGTGGACAACACCCGCATCCTCACCGTTGCCAGCCAGATGGCTACTGAGGGCGGCTTGGGTGAAGATATTGCTGACCTTCCGGCCGTGGGAATTGCTCCGGAGTGGATGAGCGAGAAAGCCTTAGCCATCGGCACATACTTCGCCGCCTCTGGTGTCTACGTGCTGTTCGGAGTTGGCTCGCCCATAAAGGCCAGTGAGGAAGTCCAGCGCATAATGAGCGAGGGTTGGGAGAAGACAGTGGGCGGTAAACTGGAGTTCGTGGAGGACCCGGAGGAAATCGTCCGCCGCGCTCTGGAGCACATTGACAAGAAGCGAGCTGCCCTCGGCCTTGAAGAGTACAATCCGGCCAAGTTCGGCAAGAGCGGCGACCGGCTCATGCTCCAGTTCTTGAAGGCTTTGGAAGAGGGCAAAGAAGTCAGCCTTTACAGCGCCAAGAGCTTGTTTGGAGCCTAAAGATTGAGAGCGGCGGGGGGTCGTGAAAGCGGCTCCCGCCGCTCCGTGAGTTGGTTTGAAGCGTGGACAGAAAACTCCTGAAGGAGGGGTAAGAGATGTCCAGGTATATCGCCACCCGTGCCATAAGGGGCGCTAACTACATCGTTAACGAAGCCGAGAAGATGCTTCAGAAAGCAATCCAAGAGCTTGGCCCGGAGGCCAAGGTAGCCTTCCCTAACACTGCATATTACCTCCCGGTCATTTACGGCCTGACTGGCATCCAAGTTACCAAACTGAAGGACTTGGAGAAAGTCCTGGAGATAGCAAAGAACCTTTTGCATCCTATCCCTGATGATAAGCACTGGCTCCCTTACCTTGGGGAGACTTTGGACTGCGGGGCAGCCACCCTTTTGGCTGAAGAGGCGATTGAAGGCATCCGCTTCGCCTATGGCCTTGAGCCAGAGAAGATTACCTGGGGTGGGTATTATGTCCCTTCGGCCAGCTTCACTGCTCCTGACTTCATGAAGGGGGAAGAGGGGACACGCCTTAACGGCCCCATAGATGATGCCCAGATGCGAGCTTGGGGCATCCAGCTTGTGGATGGGCGAATGCCAGGTTTCGCAGCTATTGTCGGCTGTGCTAAATCCAATGAAGTGGCTGTCCAGATAATCCGCGAACTTCAGCAGCGCAACATCCTCATATTCCTCTCCGGCAACGTCAATGGCCGCTCCATCATCCACCAGCTTATGGAAGAAGGGGTGGAGATGGGCTACGATACATACATTGTCCCCTTCGGCACCGATACCATCTCCGCCATCTATGCCTTAGGTTTTGCCACTCGTTCTGCTCTGAGCTTCGGTGGCTTGAAGCCTGGTCAGGCCAAGGAAATCCTACTTTACAACAAGTACAGGGTCTTCGCTTTCGTCCTAGCCCTCGGCGAGGTGGATGACCTAAAGTATGCTACCGCTGCCGGTGCCATAAACTACGGCTTCCCGGTAATTGCCGATACAATCATCCCCCAGATTCTGCCCACGGGCGTAACCCAATATGAGCACGTCATTTCCATGCCTTTTGACGATATTGAGGGGAAGGATGACTTAGAGAGGGCCAAGAGGCTTGTGGAAAAATGCATTGAAGTGCGGGGAGTCAAGGTCAAGATAGCCCGAATTGACATCCCTGTCCCTTATGGCTCCGCCTTTGAGGGTGAGAGGGTCCGGCGCCAGGACATGAGGGTGGAGTTTGGCGGTAAGGATTCCCGCTGCTTTGAATACCTCTACATGAAGCCCTTGGAAGAGGTAGAAGACGGCAAGGTTGAGGTCATAGGACCCGATTTTGATGAAGTTCCGGAAGGCGGGGCCATGGACATGGGCATAATTGTGGAAGTGGCCGGCCGCAAGATGCAGAAGGACTTTGAGCCTGTCCTGGAGCGCCAAATCCACTACTTCATCAACGGTGCTTCGGGAATCCAGCACATAGGCCAGAGGGACATCGCCTGGATAAGGATTTCCAAGAAAGCAGCCCAAGCTGGCTTCAGGCTTGAGCACTTCGGCAAAATCCTCCACGCCCGCTTCCACTCCGACTTCGGCGCCATCGTGGATAAAGTTCAGGTCAAGATCATAACCGATAAAGACCTGATGGCTGAGTGGCTCCAAAAAGCCCGCGAGGCCTACAATTTCCGTAACCGCCGCCTGGAAGAGATGACGGACGAGAGTGTGGAGGAGTTCTACTCCTGCACGCTTTGCCAGAGCTTTGCTCCGAACCACGTCTGCATCATAAGCCCTGAGCGCTTGGGTCTCTGTGGGGCTTACAACTGGTTGGACTGCAAAGCTTCCCACCAGATTAACCCAACCGGCCCCAACCAGCCTGTCCCCAAGGGCAAAGTCCTGGACGAATGGAAGGGCTACTTTGAAGGGGTCAACCGTTTCGTAAAGCAGGCTTCCCACGGCACCGTTGACCAAGTAGCTATGTATTCCATCATGGAGAACCCGATGACGGCCTGCGGGTGCTTCGAGTGCATAATGATGGTAATACCCGAAGCCAACGGCTTCATGGTAGTCAGCCGAGAGGACCCGTCCATGACCCCGGCTGGGATGACTTTCTCCACCTTAGCGGGGATGGCTGGTGGCGGCCTCCAGACCCCAGGCGTGATGGGCATCGGGAAATACTTCCTCCTTTCCAAGAAATTCATCCGGGCCGATGGTGGCTTCAAGCGTATCGTTTGGATGTCCAGCTTCCTCAAGGAGACCATGAAAGAGGAGCTCCAGAAAGTTTGCGAGCGCGAAGGCGATCCGGACCTTCTGGATAAAATTGCCGATGAGCGAGTTGCTACTACCATAGAAGAGCTTCTGGCTTACCTTGAGGAGAAAGGCCACCCGGCCCTTACAATGCCACCGTTGTTCTAAGGCGGCGAAGGCCCCCTGGTATTAAGCCAGGGGGCCTTTTACAAAGGCAGAATTTCCGGAGGATGTAAAATGGCGGAGAAGCTCGTAAAAGACATCATGCACAAAGGTGTTATCTCTTGCGGTCCTGAGACCTCTCTACAGGAAGTAGTAAGAGTCATAGCCGATACCGATGTCCATGCTATAGTAGTCACAGACCCTGAGGGCTACATAAAAGGCATAATCTCACACATGGACATCCTTCCCCTTTACGGCCAGGACCTTTCAGGCTACAAAGCCAAGGACGTTATGAAATCGCCGGTCATCTCCGTTCACCCTGATACGCCGGTGAAAGAAGCGGCCAAGATAATGCTGGAAAATAAGATTCACCGGGTTATTGTGACCATTGAATCCGAGAAGGGAAGTGAACCAATCGGGGTCCTTTCCACCAC
>CAYOIS010000011.1:0-20239 GCA_964404055.1 uncultured Anaerolineae bacterium
ACTACAGTCGGAACGGATAGCCAGGGAAAACGCTTGGCGAAATTGGGACAAACCCCGCTGAATGGCATGTCCCGGAGGGGAAGTCTTGTTTGCCCGCACCTTTACAATCAGGTAAAATAAACAAAAAGGAGGTGAACATGCCCTACGGTTACACTGGCAAAATCCTCCGCGTAGACCTTTCTACAGGCAATCTCCAAGTGGAAGAAACTGGAGAACTTTTCCGACGTCGCTTCTGGGGTGGATGGGGCTTCATCCTCTATTACCTCCTCCAAGAGATGGACCCGAAAGCTGACCCCTTAGGGCCAGAAAACATCCTCGTTTTCGCCACAGGCCCAGTGACAGGAGCCCCTATATCAGGAAGCGGCCGCCACGCTATAGGAGCCAAATCCCCCCTAACAGGCGGATTCGGCGCTTCGGAAGCGGGAGGGTTCTGGGGAGCAGAACTGAAAAGGGCAGGCTTTGACGCCATAGTCATAAAAGGCAAAGCTCCTTCCCCCGTTTACCTCTGGATCCACAACGGCCAAGCCGAAATCCGAGATGCATCCCACCTCTGGGGTAAGACCACCGCCGAAGTCCAAGAGCTCATCACCCAAGAGCTGGGGGATAAAACCATAAGGATTGCCCAAATAGGCCCAGCTGGAGAAAACCTCGTCCGTTATGCCTGCATAACCCATGACCTGCGTCACTTCGCCGGCAGATGTGGCCTTGGAGCGGTCATGGGCTCCAAAAATCTAAGGGCTATCGCTGTAAAAGGCGAAGGAAAAGTAGAAGTGGCTAACCCTGACCGGCTTGCAGCCATAAGGCAATGGCTTAGCGAAAACGATGAGGCCCTTTTGGCCGGATTCCGCCACACGGGAACAGCTGGCATCGTCCCTTACCTCAACGCCGTAGGGGGTTTGCCAACCCGCAACTTCACTCTCGGCCACTTTGATAAAGCTGAGGAAATCTCAGGTCAAAAAATGGCCGAAACCATCTTGATAGAGAGGGGAAGCTGCTATGCCTGCATCGTGCGCTGCAAGCGGGTCGTGGAAGTGAAGGAAGGGCCGTACCTTGTGGACCCTGTCTACGGAGGGCCAGAATACGAAAGCATAGGGGCGCTTGGTTCATCCTGCGGGGTAAGTGATTTGAGGGCCATTGCCAGGGCTAACCAGCTCTGTGCTGCCTATGGTCTTGACACAATCTCTGCCGGGGTTACCATTGCCTTCGCTATGGAATGCGGAGAAAAAGGGTTACTTAAAAGCGATGAGGTAAACCTTCGCTTCGGTGACCCTGATACTCTCCTCAAACTCTTAGAAATGATAGCTTTCCGCCGAGGCCTTGGCGACCTCTTGGCCGAAGGGGTCAAGAGGGCAGCTGAAAAGATAGGGCCTGAAGCCCGCAATTTGGCCATGGAAGTCAAAGGCCAAGAGGTACCGATGCACGAACCCCGCTTCAAGCAAGCCCTTGGCCTCGGATACGCCCTGAGCCCGACCGGAGCTGACCACAACCACAATGTCCATGATGATGGTTATGTCAAAGAAACAAGGAGTTCTTTCCGGAAAGCCCGCGCTTTGGGTATCCTTGAGCCGCTGCCACGCAATGACTTAGGGCCAGCTAAAGTCCGCCTCTTCTTCTACGAGCTCCTATGGCAGATTGGCTACGAGCTCTGGGGCCTTTGCCGTTTCCTCCCCTACGATAAGCATCAAGTGCAGGAAATACTCCAAGCCGTGACCGGATGGGATGTAAGCACTTGGGAGATGATGAAAGCGGGTCAACGCATTTACACCATGGCTCGGTTGTTCAACATCAAAGCCGGCTTTTCCCCTTCTGATGACCGCCTCCCGGAGCGCTTCTTTGAGCCTTTCCCTGAAGGGCCCCTGGCTGGCGAAGCCATAGACCGAGAAGCTTTCCAAAAGGCTCTGGAGCTATTCTACGGAATGGCCGGATGGGATCCCGAAACCGGCAAGCCTTACCTTCACACCCTGGCAGAATTGGACATTCTATCGCTCCTTTAACCCCAGGACTTTTTTCCTATTCATAAGCCGGGATAGGGAGTGGTATACTATACAAAAGGCGAGGGGAAAATGGGTATTGTTGTGGAAGCAGAGGGGCTGACAAAGTGCTTCAATTCCTTGGTTGCAGTAGAAGGGATAACCTTTCAGCTTCAAGAAGGGGAAATATTGGCCCTCTTGGGGCCAAACGGTGCCGGTAAAACAACAACCGTCCGGATGCTGGCCTCTGTCCTGGTTCCCACAGCTGGAACCGCCCGAGTAGCGGGGTACGATGTTGTCAAACAAGCCCGGGAAGTGCGGCGTTCTGTGGGGCTTCTCACTGAATTCCCAGCCCTCTACCTCCGGATGACCGCCGATGAATACCTGGACTTCTTCGGCAAGCTTTACGGTGTTCCTAAGGGGAAGCTTGAGGAAAGAAAAACCTCTTTACTTGAGCAATTTGGCCTTGCACAGGATAGGAAAAGGCAGATTGGGGAGTATTCCAAAGGGATGCGCCAGAAGCTGGCCTTGGTAAGGGCTATGCTCCATGACCCCTTGGTTCTCTTCCTGGATGAGCCAACATCGGCAATGGACCCCCAAAGCGCTAAAACGGTGAGAGAGGCTATAATGGAGCTAAGGAAAGAAAAACGCACAGCTCTCATCTGCACGCACAACCTCTCAGAAGCCCAAACCTTAGCCGATAGAATCGCTGTAATTAACCGAGGCAAGATAGTGGCCATCGGGACTATGGAAGAACTGCGCAGGCGCTACATCGGTGCTCCCCTTATGGAACTTAAACTCGCCCACCCAATGGAAGAGGCGGCCTCTTTGGTCCAGCGCTTCGCCAAGATTGAAGAGAAAGGCAAAGATTTCGTTCGCTACAGGACCGATAACCCGGCAGAAGTTAATCCGCTTGTGGTAAAAGCTTTGACCGAAATGGGGGCAGAGATAATCTACCTCCAGGAAGTTCCCGTGACACTTGAAGAGGTCTATTTGAGGATAGTAGCGTGATTTCCCTTTCGGGCGTTTACACATTGGTGTCCAAGGAATTAAAAGATTCGCTCCGGGATTGGCGCATAATTACGCCAATAGTCATCCTAACCCTTTTCTTTCCCTGGCTTATGGATATAACTGCACAGTTAGCCAGGGATTTTGTGGCCCGCTACGGCGCACTCCTTATCGCCGAGAGGATGTATCCTTTCCTGCTCATGGTCGTTGGCTTCTTCCCCATCACTTTCTCCCTGGTCATAGCCTTGGAGTCATTCGTAGGGGAGAAGGAGAGGCTGACTTTGGAGCCACTTTTGGCTTCACCTCTCTCAGATTTGGAGCTATTTTTGGGGAAGTTTCTGGCTTCTTTAATCCTCCCATGCACCGCAAGTTTCTTAGGCATAACCATTTACGTGGCCGGTCTATACTTCTCTACAGGCTATTTCCCCCCACCCACCCTCTTAGTTCAAATCCTCATCCTCACTTTCTGCGAGGCTTTGGTCATGGTAGCTGGAGCAGTGGTTGTATCCAATAACGCCACCAGCGTTAGAGCGGCTAACCTCTTGGCCAGCTTCATAATCGTCCCAATGGCTCTAGCAATCCAAGGCATAAGTATTGCCATGTTCTGGGCCAATTACAACATCCTCTGGCTGGCCGTAGCCGGAATGCTCACAGTGACCGTCCTACTTATAAGGATGGGATTGGCCCTTTTCAACCGAGAACATCTCCTCACAACCCAGTTGGAGAAGTTTGACCTCAAAGGGTGGGGCGAAGCTTTCGTAAATGCTTTCTTCAGGCGGTCTGGTGGCAAAGGAAAGCCCTTTTCTTTGGCCAGCTTTTACCGGGAAGAGTTAGGGCTTATCCTGGCCGACCTTAAGCTACCCATAGCCTTTGTAGGGTTTATGGCTTTGGCCGGGCTAATGGGAGGATTGATATTAGCTCTGGCCAATCCTTACCCTGAGCTCATATTCCCGGAGAATTTTGACCTGAATAAGCTTAAGCATGTATCGTGGGAGTTCCTGCCGCCACTGCAGACCCATGCCATCTTTTTCCACAACCTACGCGCTCTTACCCTCTCATCTCTCCTTTCCCTGATCACCCTTGGAGTAATGCCTTCCTTAGTAGCGGTTCTGAACATGGGACTTGTGGGGTTTGTCGGAGGCGAGATAGCAATTTTAGGGCAGAAGCCTTTGCTTTTCGCTGCCTTTATCCTCCCTCATGGTATCTTTGAAATCCCGGCTGCTATCCTGACTGTAGCTGCCGCCTTGAAGATAGGGGCTGTGCCTATATCCCCTGGGGTTAAAGATAGACTCAGGGATGTTTTCCTTCTGTCCCTGGCCGATTGGCTGAAAGTTTTGCTTTTTGTCGCACTTCCCTTGCTTTTAGTGGCCGCATTCATAGAAGCTAACGTGACCCCAATCGTAGTGGGATGGTTCTATGGTTGGGAAAGCTAAGCTCATTTTCCTGGGCTCAGCGGCTTCCCTGCCCTCCGCCGAAGCCGATAGCTTTTATATGGCCATCGTAGAACCGGATGGCAAGTTTTTCCTCTTGGACTGTGGGGGAAGCCCATTGTACAAGTTTCTAAAAGTAGGGCTCAATCCCACCCTTTTAGAAGGTCTCCTCCTTTCGCACCACCATCCTGACCACATTTACGGTCTACCTTACCTCGCTCAGGGCTTGTGGCTGTTGGGCCGCAAAGACCCGCTCCCCATTTGGGCTACTCACGAAGGATGCGAAACTATCCGCAAACTTATGGACGCATGGGATTGGTCAGGCCTAAAAGGTTTTGCTGGGGTCAAATGTTACCCAATTGAGCTCAAGGAAGGGGTTAAAGTTTTGGAGAACGAAACCTTTGAGATAACGGCTTCCCCTACCGAGCACCTTGTTCCAAGCTTGGCTTTTCGGATTCGGTCAAAGCTTTCGGGTAATGTGGTGGTTATTTCTGGAGATACAGCCCCAAGCGAAAACGTGGTGCGGCTGGCGGAGGATGCCTTCATTCTGGTGCATGAAAGCACGGGAACCTTCCCCGGGCATTCTTCGGCCTATCAAGCTGGGGAAATAGCCAGAAGGAGCCGGGTTTCCCTGCTCATCTTAGCCCATTTTAACCCCCAGCTGACTCCAGAGGAGATGGTAAAAGGGGCTAGCTTGGCCTTCGGCGGCCCGGTTAAGCTGGCCTCTGATGGGGATACTTACGAGTTCTAAGCCTCAATGGCCCCACCAATCCAACACATGCTCGCTGACGAAATCATAGCGGAATTCCAGTGAACCGAGGATTTCGGGTAAAAGGGGTTTCTGGTCTGTACCGTCCGCTTTCATCACGTAGATTTCCCACTTCCCCCGGCGATCGGTTAAAAAGGCGATGAATTGTCCATCAGGGGACCAAGTGGGAGCTACGCTGTTGTAGGGCTTTTCCAAAAGGCCAGGGGCAGTAAGCCTCGCTCTTCCGCTGCCGTCGGCATTAAGCACATAGATTTCCCAATGGTCGTGCTGGCGATGCATGAAGGCCAGCTTTGTGCCATCAGGTGCCCAGACTGGATAGGTATCGTTGGGGTCATCGGTAAGCTTGGAGGTTTTAGAGCCATCGGAAGAGACAATGTTCAGCCCTCTATCACCATCGTAGGCAATGAATTGGCCATCAGGAGACCAAGAAGGGGAAAAGCTATGCTCATCGCATGGAAGTTCATAGAACTCCTTAGCATCCGGTTCCACAATCCCAAGCTTCCAGAAATAATCTGCGGGGATAGTGAAACACCTGTCCCGGAAGCACCGGGTTTCTTCAGGCTTCCCACCATGCTGGCGGGTAAAGACAATTTTCTTGCCGTCGGGGGACCAATCTGGTGATTTAGCCTGCGGGTGGATGAACACAGGCCATTCCTGAAAGTTTTCCAGGTCCAAAATCCATATCCCCTTGTATTCCCCTTCCCACCGGGCAAAAGCGATGCGCTTACCATCCGGGGAGAAAGCAGGGTCCATCCCTGTGGTCACCTTCTTTAAAGACAGGTTTGCCATATCCAAGACGTAAATATCGCCCCCGTTTGATAGCTGGAAAACCAATTTCCCGCTGAAAGCAGGGGCTGGTGTGGGAGTAGGGGTTGGGGAAGGAGGAAGTGGAGGAGCTTCAGTGATAGGGACCAATTCCAGCGGGCCGGGGAAATCCAAGTAGTAAGCGGCAGTCCAGCCTTCCATCCCATCCTCAGTAACCACTTTTAGCCAGAACCCTTTCTCATCCCTGCCTATCACCTTAACTTTCTGATTGTATTCCAGCCCCGCCAGGATTGGATACAAAGTATCAGGGCCGGAGCGGAGGGCTAAGCTTTTCACTTTTACTACAGCTATTGGCTCAGGAGTCGGGGTAAAGGTAGGGGTAGGCGAGGGAGTTAAAGTCGGCGTTGGGGATGGGGTAGGTGAAAGGGTAAAGCGAGGTGTAAGGGCTATTGGAGTAGGGGCAAATGTAGGTATAGGGGTAGGGGTTGGGGTGCATCCGCAAAGCAACACCGACAAGAAAAGGGCTGCCATAAACTTTTTCATGCAAACCCTCCTTAGTGATTTCCTCTTTTATCCTAACTCCGAAACGTTAAGAAATGGTTAACGCCTTTCCGCTGAACCGAAGTCCGCCCTCTGAACTTTAGGCCAATGATACCTCAGCATGCGGGATTATCCAAATCTCTGCCTCTCATACCGATTGAAACCGGTCTTTATAGTGGGAGATGGCGGCACCCACAGTTTGGGGATACACCCAGCCGCGGTAAAGGTTGGACAAAGGGCTAAATATGAGATATAATCTGAAGGCAAGTTCGTGGGCTAGGAGGAAACCATGAGAGAAATCCACTGCAGTGTTATAACCGATACCGTAGCTCGCCTCTGCCAGGAGGCCAACTTTTACCTCGGAGAAGACGTAATCAAAGCCTTAGAGGAAGCCCTCGTCAAGGAAGAATCTCCCTTAGGGAAAGAGATTATTTCCCAAATACTGGAAAACTCCAAAGTGGCCGCTCAAGAAAAGCTTCCGCTTTGTCAAGATACAGGCTTAGCAGTAGTGTTCCTGGAACTCGGCCAGGATGTTCACATCGTGGGGGGTAATCTTTATGAGGCTATAAACGAAGGGGTAAGGCGAGGTTACAAGGAAGGTTACCTCCGCAAAGGCGTGGTTGATAAACCTTTCTCCGCTCGCAAGAACACTGGCGACAATACCCCAGCCATAATCCACACGGAAATAGTCCCCGGAGATAAAATTAAGATAACGGTTTGCCCCAAGGGCGGAGGAAGCGAAAACATGAGCGCTCTGGCTATGCTTACCCCTGCTGCTGGCCGGGAAGGAATTATAAACTTTGTAGTCAGCACTGTAGAAAAGGCCGGAGCTAACCCTTGCCCTCCTATAATCATCGGGGTAGGGATAGGCGGGAACTTTGAGTATGTGGCTTACTTGGCCAAAAAAGCCCTCTTGCGTCCTCTCGGTCAGCCCCATCCAGACCCAGAAATAGCTGAACTGGAGAGGGAAATCTTGGAAAGGGTCAATAAGCTTGGAATTGGCCCCCAAGGCTTCGGAGGCAGGGTAACGGCCTTAGCTGTCCATGCCGAAGTGGCTCCATGCCACATAGCAAGCTTGCCTGTGGCTGTTAACATCCAATGCCACAGTGCTCGGCATAAAGAAGCCGTAATCTGAGGAGGAGCCATGAAGATTTACACACCCCTTACAGACGAGGTTATAGAGAAGCTCAAGGCAGGGGATAAAGTAGAGCTTACAGGTGTAATCTATGTGGCAAGGGATTCCGCCCACAAGCGCTTTGTAGAGGCTCTTTCCAAAGGAGAGCCCTTGCCCTTTGACCCTAAAGGCCAAGTTATTTATTACATGGGGCCTTCGCCAGCCCCACCGGGAAAGCCCATAGGCTCGGCAGGCCCTACCACCTCCGGCCGAATGGACCCTTACACTATCCCACTATTAGAGGCCGGGATAAAGGGGATGATTGGGAAAGGGGAACGTTCCCCTCAAGTTAAAGAGGCATTGAAAAAGTACAAAGCTGTATATTTTGCCGCTTTAGGAGGAGTGGCAGCCCTGATTGCCAGTCGGATAAAGGAAGCAAAAGTAATCGCCTACGAGGACCTTGGAGCTGAAGCCGTCATGCGCCTATACGTGGAAGATTTCCCGCTGATTGTGGTGAACGATATTTACGGAGGGGATGCTTACGAAGCCGGGAGAGCAGCCTACAAATTGATTTAAAATGCCTTCGCAAAAAATTCATGACGCAAGTTGCTTGTTAACAGCTGGAATCACAGCTTCTGTAGGAGTTATTTTCTGGAATTTGCCACTCTTCGCCGTCTCGGGCGGAATGGCTATGGGGATTTTAATTCATCCGGATTGGGATTACGCTGAGGCGAGGGGGGTTCTGGCCGAGCTCGGCCCGATAAAATATCTGATTATGCCCTACGGCCTTTTTATCCCCCATCGCCATTGGCTCTCGCACCTTCCGCTGGTGGGGACCATAGGCCGAATGCTTTACATAATGATGCCCTTGCTCCTCATTGGATTTGCTTTCCCTTCGGGGAATCCAATCCTTGGAATCTTGCGTAACCGATATTTCTGGTTCGCTTTCTTAGGCCTATCCATAGCCGATACCATACACTTCGCCCTGGATATGGCACAAACAGGCGTTAAGCGCTTCCTGCAGCAGCTTAGGAGAGGGGTTGTGGAGAAGAAGTGATTGAAATAACTTGGATTGGCCATTCGTGTTTCAGGATAAAGGAGAAAGGGGTTACAGTAATCACCGACCCTTACAGTGAATCCATTGGCCTTGAGCTTCCCCCACTCAAAGCTGATATCGTGACCGTAAGCCATTACCATCCAGGCCATAGTAACTGGAAGAAGGTGAAGGGGGAACCAAAAGTTTTGGATAGCCCGGGGGAATATGAGATAAAAGGCGTTTTTGTAACCGGAATACGCACTTACCACGATTCCCAGCAGGGGAAAGAGAGGGGCAAAAACGTGGCCTTTCTGTTTGACTTTGAAGATGTAAGCATATGCCACCTGGGAGATATCGGGCACATCCCGGATAAGGACCAGCTGGAAGCACTGGGCCACGTAGACATCCTCTTGGTCCCAGTAGGAGGGGTTTCCACCATAGGGCCGGCACAAGCAGCGGAGATTGTCCGGCTACTTGAGCCAGCCATAGTCATCCCCATGCATTATAGCGTGAAAGGCTTGGCTTTTAAGCTCAATCCGGTGGAAAAATTCTTCAAGGAGTTAGGTATCTCCACCCCCAAGCCCATTGATACCCTCAAGATTACAGGCCAGAATTTGCCCTCAGAAACCCAGTTCTATCTGATGGAGAGGAAAGCATGAGGAAACTTTTCTTCCTGGCCCTAATTCTGGCAGTAGCCGCAGGCTGCACAAGCCATCCACCCGATCCGGCGAGGTTTGTGGAAGAAGGAAAAGCCAAAATGGACTCAGGTGATTTCCAAGGGGCTATCAAGGCCTTTGAAGATGCGATAAAAGCAGGGGCTTCTGGGCCTGATGTTTACTTCCTCCTTGGGAATGCCCACTTCCAGCTTGGACAGATTGATTCAGCCATTGATGCATACAACAAGACCCTTTCTCTGGCCCCTGGACACCTTGGAGCCTTAACCAACCTCGGTACTGCCTATTACACGAAAGGCAAACTTGAGGAAGCAATCCGTTATTACCGCGAAGGCCTTGAAATCAAGCCCGATGACCCTGAGCTCCATTATCTCTTAGGTGCAGCCTATATCCAAAAGGGCCTTTTAGATGAGGCCTTGAAAGAGATGGAAGAAGCTCTGAGGCTTAAGCCCTCTTTCCCCGAGCCCTATTTCGGCCTTGGAGTTATCTACAAACTCAAAGGTGAGAAAGGAAAGGCTTTGGAAGCCTTTGAGCAATTCCTTAAAGCTGGTCCTCCTCAGGATCCAAGGGCAGTGGAGGAGGCCAAGAAGATGATGGAAGAACTGCGATGAGGAGGGGGAAATGCCTGAAAAGGAGATAATCCCAAGGGTTGAAATGCCCCGACAGGACCCTAAAGTCCGGAGGCGCAATTTCAACGAAGTAGCCTTAGGCTACGATTACGAGATGGCACTTAGGGAAGCCTCCCGCTGCCTCCAGTGCAAGAAGCCAAAATGCGTTGAAGGGTGCCCTGTCAACATTAACATCCCTGGCTTCATCTACCACCTCCGGGAGGGGAATTTGGAGGAGTCCATAAAGGTCCTCAAAGACAAGAACAACCTCCCAGCCATATGCGGCAGGGTCTGCCCGCAAGAAACCCAGTGTGAGGCGGCTTGTGTTCTAAGTAAAAAGTACCAGCCTGTGGCTATAGGCCGGCTGGAACGGTTCGTGGCCGATTGGGACATAAAGCGAGGGTTCCGTGTACCCGAAATTCCAAAGCCAACAGGTAAACGCATAGCCGTTGTAGGCTCGGGGCCGGCTGGGCTAACTTGCGCTGCCGACCTGGCTCGCCTCGGCCACAAAGTAACCATATTTGAATCCCTTCATGCCCCCGGCGGAGTCCTGATGTACGGCATACCTGAGTTCCGCTTGCCCAAAGATATAGTCAATGTAGAAGTGGATTACGTAAGAGCCTTGGGGGTGGAAATAGAGCTAAACTGCGTGGTGGGGAAGACCATAACTTTGGACGAGATTTTCAAGGAAGGCTATGACGCCATCTTCCTGGGAACTGGGGCTGGCCTCCCCCTCTTCATGGGTATCCCTGGGGAAAACTACAACGGGGTCTTCTCCGCCAACGAGTTCCTCACCAGGGTCAACCTGATGAGGGCTTACCGCTTCCCCGAGTACGATACTCCGGTTATGGTGGGTAAGAAGGTAGCGGTAGTGGGAGCAGGGAACGTGGCTATGGATGCTTCACGCTCAGCCCTGCGCCTTGGCGCCGAAGAAGTCATCATCGTCTACCGACGCTCCCGAGAGGAGATGCCCGCCAGAGCCGAAGAGATAGAAAACGCCGAGGCTGAAGGGATTGAATTCATGCTCCTCACCAACCCAGTAGAAATCCTGGCCGATAGCAACGGCTGGGTCAGGGGGATGCGCTGCATCCGGATGGAGCTTGGTGAACCCGATGAATCTGGCCGGCGCCGTCCAGTTCCCATCCCTGGCTCCGAGTTTGAAGTGGAAGTGGACATGGTAATTATGGCCCTGGGCACCAGGCCTAACCCCATAGTTTTCACCGATGCCGAGAAGCTGGAAAGGACTAAACACGGCACCGTAGTGGCCGATGCGGTTACAGGCAAGACAACAATGCCCAGGGTCTGGGCCGGAGGAGATATAGTCACAGGGGCGGCCACGGTCATAAGTGCCATGGGGGCCGGTAAACGCGCCGCAGCCGATATCCATCAATACCTCATGGCCAATGAAACCGGTTGGCCCCAAATAAAATCCGGATAAATGGGCAAAAAAGAAAGCTTAAACCGAGCCCTGCAAGTGGCCGGCCTCTTCTTCAAGCTTGGTTCAATCGGCTTCGGGGGGACGGCAGTTAACATCGCTCTTATGGAGGAAGAGGCAGTTACAAAGCAAGGCTGGCTCAGCCGTGAGCAATTTCTTGATTTGCTATCTGTTACCAACCTTGTCCCAGGCCCCACCACGGTGAAGATGGCTTGCTTCTTAGGACGAGTGCGGGCGGGTTGGGCAGGACTTTTGGCTGGAGGGATGTGCTTCATCCTTCCGGCGTTTTTGTTCACCCTCGGCCTCGCTTGGCTGTACAAACGCTTCGGGGATTTGCCCCAAGTTTCAGTCCTATTCTACGGGGTAACCCCGGCTGTAATGGCTATAATTTTGGCCGCCACATATAGGCTCGGCCAATCGGCTATAAGGGATTGGAAGGCAGTTATCTTGGCTGCACTTAGCCTCACCGCCTCCTTTTTCGGACTCAATGAGCTCTTAATCCTATTTGCTTCCGGCTTAGGAGGTCTTCTTCTCTACCAATTGCCCTCCGCCCTCTTTCTACCGGCTATTGCCTTAATTTTTTGGAGCCCTTCTTCCTGGGATAAGCTCATCAAATTGGCACTTTTTTCCCTGAAAACTGGCTCCTTCCTCTTCGGCAGCGGCATGCTCCTTTATGCTTTCATCCAAAGGGATGTAGTATTGCGCTACGGTTGGCTGAGCCATAAGCAGCTTATTGATGCCATAGCTGTTGGTCAGATTACACCTGGCCCTGTCCTTTCCTCGCTTACTTTCATCGGCTACTTGATAGGTGGTTTCCCAGGGGCTTTGGTTTCCACAGTCGGGGTTTTCCTGCCCAGTTTCCTAATAGTAGCCATATTAGGCCCATGGGTGGAGCGCTTGCGCCATTCGGCCCTGGTCAATTCTTTCCTTAAGGGGGTGAATGCAGCGGTTGTTTCCCT
This sequence comes from uncultured Anaerolineae bacterium, assembly GCA_964404055.1. Taxonomy (GTDB): domain Bacteria; phylum Chloroflexota; class Anaerolineae; order SpSt-600; family SpSt-600; genus SpSt-600. The sequence continues at coordinate 12,309 of CAYOIS010000011.1, forward strand.
CCTGGTTTCCGTGGCCCTTTCCCTTTTACCCCAAACTGTTAAGGATTGGTGGTCGGCGGGGATACTGGCCTTAGGGCTTATAGCCCTTTTTCGGTTCAAAGTTGATTCTTTCTGGGTTGTTATAGGAGGCGGAATTCTGGGGATACTGCGGCATTGGCTTTAGCTTGCCTACAGCTTGGGATCGCGCAAAGGGCAATACCTATTAGCAGAGAAATGAGGGAAAGGATTTGGGACCAGAAACGCAGGGGGGTATCTTCAAAGCGTAGCAAGATTCGGTGTCTCCCGGCTGGAACTTCCAAGGCTATTAGGCCATACTTCCCCTCAGGGCGAATGGGGACAGGTTTGCCGTCAACGTAAGCCCGCCAGCCTGGGTAGTAGTAGGTGTAAAATAGGAGGGTGATTTCTCCATCCGCTCGCACTTCCACCTCTTCCGAACGCCCGCCATGCCTAAGAGGGATAACCTCCCCCTGGCCACTTAAGATTTCGGCTTTGCGAAGCGGCTCCCCTTTCAGGTACTGCTCTATAAGAGGCGATTCCCTCGGAAATTCCTTGGTCCAAGCTGTCATCCCCCGCATATCGGGGTAATCCAGCTCAAAATCTATCACCGCCACCGGCTCTTCCATCCGGCGAGGAACTTCGGTATGCTGGGGCAAAGTGTAGTCAAAGCTTGCAACTAAGGCCAGCAATAGGAGAACCCACTTTCCCTCCCCGAGCATCTTCCCCAACAGCCCTGCCAATATGGAAAGCGAAAGCACCGCTAAGGCCAGGAACCGCCATGGAAATTGCACTAATGGGAGAAGCGGGACTTTCTCCCAAATCAAAGCTGAAGATGGAAGGGTCAGGAATAAGGAAGCTAAGGCTACAAAGGCCCAAAAAGTTACCATCCCTCGCCACTCCTTTCTTGTCCATCCCCACATCAAAGCCCCTATCCCACTGCCCAGTAGGATTATGCCAACTTGAAGCGGCATCCCATCCTCAGGACCGGCAACGGCAAAACCATACCCCCAGTTAGGGGCAAAAAGCTGGAAGAGGTAGACGAATTGCTCCCTAAAGTTATACTTCGCCATCATCCATTGCTCTTGGACTATGAAGCTCCTTTCGGCCAAGGCAGGGACCCAGTAAGCAGCACTGAAGCCAAGGGAAAGAAGCACAGCTAAGGAGGAGGGGATTAAAGCTTGAAGCCTTTTGCCGCGCAGTGCTTCGTATAGCACAAAAGCAACTAAAACCGGGAAAAATATGAGGGCTGTTATTTGATGGGAAAGGATGATTGTTCCCAGGGAGAATCCGGCGGCAACCAAGGCCTTTGGGCAAGGGTTTTCCAGAAGGTAGAGGAAAGCCAAGAGGCAAACGGGCATAAGGCAAAAGGCCATAAATTCAGCCAAAGCCGCGCGGACGTAAACATCCACAATGTGATAAGGGGCATAAGTGAAAAGGATGGAAGCCACTAAGCCAGCCCCTTCGCCCCAAAGTTTCCTGGCTAAAAAATACATACCAATAGCCCCAAGCCAGAAGCTTAAGAGGAAAGTCAACTTCACTGACCAAGTTATGCTCAACCCTGTCAAGTGGAAAGCTTCGGCGACAAAGTAAGCCAAAGGAGCGTAGAAGATGAAGAGCGGATAGCCGTAGCCGACGGCTTGGTCTATGGCCCAGCGAGGATACCATGCCCCATCTTTTAGGGCTTGGTCAAATTCCACCAGGAAAAAGAGGGTATGGCGGGCATCGTGGGCTTTGAGGAAATAGCCGGGGGCCAAAAGAGGCCACCAGGCAAAGGAGGTAAGAAGAAGGACTAAAGCTATGTTGCGCATCAGCCACGCTTTTTTAACCATGCCCTGCCCAACCAAACTACGGCGATGAAGGCGAAGCTCGCCCAAGTTACAGCGCAAGCCAGCCTCCTTACCGGGGTATCCTCAAACCTGACCAGAACGTAATGCAAACCTTTGGGGACGGAAACGGTCACCCTGCCCAAGGGGCCATCTTCCGGCGCAACCGGTAGTTTGCCCATTACACGGTATTTATCGTCCTCCTTCTCCAAAAGGTAGGCGGTCCAACCAGGATAGTAAAAGAGGTTCAAGGTGACAGTGAATGGCTCTCGCTCGGTCAAATAGCCGAAAAGCTCGGAAGCAGTATGCCATTCCAGGGTTGAAATCTGCGTATCGGGGGGAACAGAGCTGTAGTCTATGCGGGTTTTGACCTCAATCCCGGCTATGTGGAGGTCGGCTAATGGGGACCAGGACGGTATCTCTTTGACCCAAGCGGTGCAACCGGTCATTTCGTTAGAAGTTCGCTGGAAGCGCATGAGGCCAGCCAAAGAGACACCTCCTTCCGGAGGCTTCCCCGGCTCGGCTTTTATGTAGGGATAACTTCCGGCCAGAACCAGGAGCCCGAATAGGAGGGGTAAGACAGGCTTATCCTGTACTTCCGCCAGGACCAGGGAGGAAAGGAAAGCCAGGGAAAAGACAGGAATAATGAGCCAACGCCATGGGAACTGGGCGAACCGGATGAAAGCTACCCTCTCCCAAAGAGGCATGGAAACTTGAAGTGTAAGGAAAACGGTAATGACCGTTATCGCCAGGAAGAAGAAAGCCTGGGCCTTTACTTTGCCCCTTAGCCGTGGAAGCACTACCAGCGATAAGACACCTAAGCCAAAGGGCACAATCCCTAACTGAAAGCCGAGCTTATCGTCAGGCCCAGCCTCGCTTATACCGAACCCCCATCGTGGAGAGAAAAGCTGGAAGAGGTAGACGAAATGGTCCCAATACCGGTAATACCCACCCATCCATTGGTCAGTCCGAACGTATTTAAATTCAACGAAGGCGGGTAGCCAGAAGAAAGCGCTCAACGCAAGCCCAAGGAGCAAGCCGAAAAAGGGGGGTATAAAGGCATGAAGGAATTCCCCAAAGCCCATCAAAGCGTATACGGGCGATAACCTTTCCCGAGGTAGCCCTTCGGAAGCCTTCAAGCTTGCCAGCATAAGTAGATAAACGGCCAGAATTGGGGTGACAACCAAAGCCACCAAGTTGCTGGTGACCATTAGCAAAGCATAAGCGAAGGCTGTGCCAGCAATAGCGCTCCACCGGGGCCTTTCCACGCACTCGTAAATCCCCCAGAAAACCAGAGGGATGAAGGCCAACGAAACCGCTTCGGCCAAAGCCGCTCGGACGTAGAGGTCAAAAATGTGGTAGGGGGCATATAGGTAGACCATCGCCCCTAAGAAAGCGGCTCCGGAACCAACCACTCCCCTCAGGAACAGGAACATAGCCAGGCCGGAAGCAAGGATGGAAAGGCCAAAGACAATTTTGACCGCGGTTGGGATGTCAAATCCAAAGAGGTGGAAAATTTCCCCGAGGTAAGAAGGGAGAGGGCCATAAATGTTGAAGAAGGGATAACCGTAGCCGAAGGCAAAGTCCGGCGACCACCTGGGGTACAAGATGCCATCCTTTATAGAGCGGTCCAACTCAAAAATGAAGAAAACGTTATGGCGGGCATCGTGGGCATTCCAGAAGTAACCAGGCATGAAGAGGGGGCCCATGAGCGGTATTGAGAACAAAATGGTAAGTAGGAGGTAGAGGTCAAAGCTTCGGCGCATTTCTCCTCGCCCAGAGCCAAAGAATCGCCAGCCCAAATAGAGTAGCTAAGGTCCCAGTCAACCCCCCTTCAGGGCCAAAATTTCCCCCCGAAAAGGGCGGAGCACCAGAGCCCATTTCCAGGGCAAGGATGCTTGGGAACTTCAATCCGCTCACAGGAAAGCCGAAAACTGGCCCCTGAAAGTAGTTCCAGGAGAAATGCAAAGCTATGGGAAGCCAGAGGTTTCGGGTCAAAAGGTAAGCCGAGGCGAAAAGCAAGCCGGCCAAAGCAATGTTGAGGAAAGCAAGCCAGGAAAAATGGGGATTGAGGAGGTGAAAGGAAGAGAAAACCAAAGAAGAAATGCCGACCGCCCACCAGGTGCCGAAGGCTTCCTCCAAGTTCTGGAAGAAATACCCTCGGAAGACTATCTCTTCATTGAGGGCAGCGGGAAGGAGGATTATTAGGGTTAGTAAAAGGGTTTTGCCAGCTTGGAGGAGAGGTAAGTGGTAGCTTACCCTTGCCCATCCAGCCAGAATGTGGGCAGCGAACACCAAAGCCATCAAAAGGAACCCTATGGCAAATCCCAAGCCTGCTTCCTCTAACCAGCCTTTCCTCACTTCAAAACCGAGGCTTCGGAAACTTTTACCGTCTAAAAGCCGTCTGAAAAGGAATACCAGAAAGCAAGCACTGGCTGTGCTAGCCAGCTCTACTCCGATGAAGAAAGGCGATGCAATCTCATAACTGGGGGGCCGGCCGCTGAGAAAGGAGAAAGCAAGAGCAAAAATTGCCCCTGTAAAAACAGAGGCCAAGAAGTAGAAAGGGATGAAAATGAAAGCCCGCCACGCGGGGTGAAGCTTGCTATCTTTGAAGAAAAACTTTCGCCAACTCATCTCTGCTTCTTATCCAGCAATTCTTGATAAAATTCTAAGACCCTGCGTGCCATTTCCTCCACTGAGAAAGAGCGGGCATAGGAGCGGGCCTTTTCGCCCATTTGCAAGCGAATTGCCTCCTCCTCAAGCAGAAACTTTATCGCCTTAGCCAAGGCCTCAGAATCGCACGGAGGAACAACTAAGCCTGTTTCCCCGTCCCTGTTTACCCAAGAAGTCCCAGTTCCAAGCTCGGTGGAAACCACGGGCTTTCCGGCTGCCATTGCTTCAATAAGCACAGTCCCGAAGGCCTCGCTCCGGTGGGAAGCGGGAAGGACAAACACATCGCAAGCCTGGTAGAAAGCGGGTAGCTTCTCATCTTCCACTTCCCCGAGGAAGAAGACCTTACCATCAAGCCCCATCTCCGAAGAAAGCTTCCTCCAAGCCTCTTCCATTGGCCCTGAGCCCACGATAAGGAGTGTGGCTTGAAGGCTTCTCATGGCCTCTAAAAGGTAAGGGATTCCTTTGTAATAGCGCAGCTTGCCCACAAAGAGGATTAAGGGAGTACCATAGCGCTGTCGGATAGCTTCAACTTCTTCCCTTTGAACCGAAGCAAAGCGCTCCACTTCCACCCCAAGCGGAATCACAGTGCATTTATCCCTAAAAAGCCTCAAGTAAGGGGAGGAATCCAGGTAACGAGGGCTTGTAGCGATGATGCCATCGGCCTTGCTGAGGATGCGGAGGAGCAAAGGGTGGTAGAAAAAGAGGATTAGCTTTTGGCGTACAACATCGCTGTGGTAAGTCAGAACGGTAATCTCTCCCCGGCCGAAGAGAAAATTGGCCACCTCGCCGGGTGGGTATGGGAAGTGAAGGTGCACAACGTGGGCTGGAATTTTCCCAATCAAGCGGAAGAAAGAAAGGCTTAAAGGGGTTGAAACCCAGTGGGTAAGCCGAGCCGCTTTTATCACCTTAACCCCTTCAAAGTCTTCCTCCTTAGTCCTCGGCCCAAGATTAGTCACTAAAACAACTACCTCATGGCCTTGGCGAACCTGCTCCCGGGCCAATAGGCGGATGTGGTTTTCAATCCCTCCAATGACTGGAAAGTAATCCTTGTAAACGTGGAGGATGCGCATCGCTCAAGCGGAAAGCCCCTCGGCCAACCTTTCCCAGTCAAAGTGAGGGCCAGGGTCAATTTTGGTATCATCCAAGGCACAGTGCCCAAGTATGCCCCTGAAAGAAGCCAATTTGGAAGCATCTCTATGATAGTTTCCTGGCCCTTCCGGCGGGTAATTGGGTGGGATGGCATGCTTGCGACAGAGGTAGCGGACCAGCTTGATTAAGTTTTCGTACTGAGCATCGGCATAAGGTTCCCAGTAACCTTCACCAACTTGAACGACCTCGCCGCTGTATGGGCGATCGTTCCAGGTAAGGAAGCCGCCATCGGTCTTTTTGAGAGGCCCCCAGTTTACTAATTCAATGCCGATGCTCCTCTCGTTGGGGCGAATTATCCTGCCCCTCTCCTCCCGCATGCGGTTTTCCTCTTCCGAGAGGCCGGGCCTTGGAGGTATACCAGCGTGCCAGGCCGTGTCCTCGTCCTGAACCAGCTGGTAAATGGTTCCGTCCTTACCTACAAGGTAATGGGCACTCACTCTCGCCCTCGGGTTCTTGAACCAGGATATAGTTCCCTCAGCACTGCCGCTGGCAGTGTAGTGGATAACTATGAAGTCTATGGGGCTGCCATCCCTTCCAGGGGTATAATTGGGGATTGGCCCTACTTGCACCAACGGAAGAGCTTCTAACTCCTCGGGGATAGGGGGTAAGGATATGCCCAAAATTTGGGCAAGGAGCTGACGTTCTTCTGGGGTTAGGCCAGTGAGGGATTCTATCGGAGGGCCTGAATAAAGTTCATAGCGATTTTGGACCAAATGGGTAAGGCCGGCTCGTTTGAGAAGAGCCCAGCCATTTTCCCCCTTCATTTCGGCCAGCCTGTAGATAGCGTTAATGATATCTTGATTGGTGAATAGACAGGGTAAAGCTTCTTCAGGCAGTTCCAGAGTGTATTCTCCGGGGGTGAGCTTGTCGGGAGGGCCATACTTTTTTTGGATAAGCTCAAGGCATTTCCGGATTTCCTGAGGGGTAAAGCCCTGGACCTTTAGAACTTCTTCCGGGCCAGGGATTCTAAAATTTATGATTTTGGGTGGCATTTTTCCTCCATATGGATATTATTGGCAAGCCATCTCTTCCGGCCAGTCCAGCATCAGCACTTTAACCTTAGAGCCAGCCTCGGCCCTCTTCCAATCCTCCGGTATTATAGCCAAACCGTTAGCCTTAACCATTGAGGTAAGGATACCTGAGCCTTGCGCTCCGGTTAACCGAGCATACCACCCATCGCCTTTTCTCTCCACCATTACCCTTACAAAATGCCTCCTCTTGTCTTTATGGGGTATCTCGTCCAGGAGGATTGCTTCAATGGTCGGCTTCTCAAGGCAAGTCCTACCTTGCATTTTGAGGATAGCTGGCCGAGCGAAAAGCTCAAACGCGACCATTACCGAGACAGGGTTACCAGGAAGGCCAAGGAGCGGGACCTTCCCATTGAGCACTCCAAAGGCCAAAGGTTTACCTGGCTTCATCCTCACCTGCCAAAAGGTGATTTCCCCCTCTAAAGCCAGCACCTCTTTTACCAAATCAAAATCCCCTACCGAAACCCCACCTGAGGTTAGGATTAAATCTGCTCCTTTCTCAATCCCTTCCCGTAACTTAGCTGCCAGCTCTTCCCTTCTATCACGAGCTATACCGAGGATTATCGGTATGCCGCCGTACTTTATGACTTGAGCAGCGTTGGAATAGGTATTGGTATTGCGGATTTTTCCTGGCCCTGGGGTTTCCCCTAAGTCCACCAGCTCATCCCCTGTGGCCAAAATAGCCACTCTGGGCCTGCGGATAACTTTAACCCTCTTTTTCCCGAGGGCAGCCAGCATCCCTATTTCAGCGGGCCTTATGAGGGTGCCCTTGGGCAGCTTAAGCTCCCCTCTCTTAACATCCTCACCCGCCCTCCTTATCTCTGCTCCTGGCTTCACTTCTTTAAGGACATAAATTATATCGCCCTCTCGGCGTGTATCCTCAAAGCGCACCACTGCATCGGCTCCGGGGGGAATTGGCGCGCCAGTCATTATCCTGATGGCTGTCCCGGGCTCAACGGCCTTTTCGCTTATGTACCCGGCTGGGACCTCGTGGATTATGCGAAGGGGACGAGGATTTTCAGGGGAAGCACCCTTTGTATCTTCAGCCCTAACAGCATATCCATCCATAGCACTATTATCCAGAGGAGGTATATCCATATCGGCGAACACATCTTCGGCCAAAACCCTCCCCAGAGAATCCAGTAAATCCACCTCCTCAGGCTCCAAAGGGTGAAACATGGAAAGGACTTTCTCCAAAGCCTCTTCTACGCTTATCATGGGGTAAAATTCCTCCAAGGCTTTCCTCCATTCCGTATTTTGG
>CAYOIS010000012.1:0-19645 GCA_964404055.1 uncultured Anaerolineae bacterium
CTCAAATACTTGCTTGGCTGGGCGGCTGCCCTTTTCTTAGAGGGATGCATGGGCAAAGCTCAACCCACCGTCACCCCAACCCCTATGCCAACTTTAAGCCCGACCCACACCCTGACCCCGACTGCAACTTTTACTCCAACCCCCAAGCCCTCACCAGCTCCTACTTCAACGTCAACTCTCACTCCGACACCCACTTCTACTTCAACGCCAACTTTGGCTCCGAGCCCCACTCCTACCCCCTTGCCTCCAAGTGCTGAAATTGCCATCGTCAGAGGGAAGGATTGGGAAGCCATAACCAGGGCAGCAATAGAAGCCATAGGTGGGATGAAGGCTTTCGTGAAGCCTGGAGCTACTGTGCTATTAAAGCCAAACATCTGCACTGCCGGGCGGCCACCTGAGTATGCTGCCACTTCTCATCCTATCGTGGTAGCTACAGTTGCTAAGATGTGCTGGGAGGCTGGAGCTAAGAGGGTATTGCTCTTTGACTTGCCATTTTCTGGGACTCAAGAGGCTGCCTACAAAGATAGCGGCATAGCCGATGCCGTAAAAGGTCTGGACGTTGAACTCCTCTTCGCCTCCCCCAGGCACTACGAGAAAGTCCCAGTTCCGGGAAGGGATTTGAAAGAGTGGACTTTCCTCCGCCAAGCCTTGGAAGCCGATGTCTTCATAAACATACCAATCGCCAAACATCACTCAGAAGCAGGCCTAACTTTGGGGATGAAAAACATCATGGGCGTAATCCAGGACCGACCCTTCATGCATTGGAACCTGCACCAACGCATCGCTGACTTGAACACCGTCGTCCGCTCACACCTTGTGGTTGTAGATGCCACCCGAATCCTGGTGGCCCACGGCCCCCAGGGCGGAAGGCTGGAGGACGTCCGCATCACCGATGCTGTAATCGCTTCAGCCGATGTTGTGGCGGCCGATGCCCTTGCCGCTACCCTGTTCGGAAAAAGCTGGCGTGACATAGGCTACATAAGGATTGGGGCAGAGATGGGCCTCGGTTTGCCCGAAGGCCGTCGCTTGGCAGAGGTGGTCCTCTGATGGCGTGGAGGAAGCTTCGCATCTTTTCCCAGGCTTTGTTCTTCGCCCTCTTCCTTGCTTTAGGGATTAAAGCTTCCCAGGGTTTCACTGGAGCACCTTGGAACCTTTTTCCCCGCTTTGACCCCCTGGCAGCGCTTTCGGTATCGCTTGGGTTAAAGAAATTGCTCTGGGGTTCATTCTGGGGCGCCGCCTTGACTCTGGGCTTAACTTTAATACTGGGAAGAGCTTTCTGCGGCTGGGTTTGCCCACTTGGAGCTTTCCTGGAATGGACTTCCAAGCCTATCCCCAAAAAGCTAAGGAACAAAAGCTTTTACCTCTTCCACGCCAGCTTCTTCCTCCTAACCTTCGCCCTTGCCCTTTCCTTAGCAGGAAGGCTTTGGCCCCTTTCCCTTGACCCTATAACAATCGCTCAAAGGACTCTCGTGGCTTCTGTCCACCCAACTGTCGGATGGCTCCTGAGGGCTGCAGGCGATGCCTTGTACTTCTTACGCCCACTTCGGTGGCTCCTTGACCTCGCTGATAAGGCTTGGCGGTGGATTGGCCTCCTTCCTCAGGGCGAATTTCGCCTCTATCGCTTTTCCCTCTTTTTCCTTACTTTCCTCTTGCTCTTGGCTCTGCTCAACAGGCTTGCTCCTCGCTTCTGGTGCCGTGCACTTTGCCCCCTTGGAGCTCTCCTCACACTAACCGGACGTCTTTCCCCTCTAAGGGTAAAAGTTGATAAAGAGGCTTGCACCCAATGTGGCCTTTGCGCTGAACTTTGCCCAATCCTCCCCGCTGGGGCTGAGAGAGTTGATAGCCTGGCCGATTGTTGGCGCTGCGCCGATTGTATTGCCTTATGCCCGGAAAAAGCGGTCTCTTTCGCTTGGACCAAGCCTAACCTCCAACCACTCACTTTCAGCCCATCTCGCCGGGCCTTCCTGGGAGGAATTTTGGGGGCGGGAGTATCTTTACTAATTGCTCGTTCCGATGCCCTTAGCCGCCGCAACTCCCCGAACATAATAAGGCCTCCAGGGGCTAAGGTTAAGCTCACTTTGGGAAAATATGACGAATCGGAGTTCCTGAGCCGATGCATACGCTGCGGCCTGTGCTGGAAAGTCTGCCCCACTAATGGCCTCCAGCCTGTGGGAACAGAGGCGGGCATTGAGGGCTTCTGGACTCCTGTCCTTATCCCCAGAATCGGGTACTGCGATTACGGTTGCACAGCTTGTGGGGAGATTTGCCCTACTGGTGCCATTGAAAGGCTAAGCCTTGAAGAAAAAAGGAAGAGGAAGATAGGCCTGGCCTACATAGACCAGAAACGCTGCATCCCTTATAGCTTGCATCTACCCTGCACCGTCTGCGAGGAAATGTGCCCTGTCCCGGAAAAAGCTATAATCCTTGAGGAACGGGAAATTGAAGGCAAAACCTTGCTCTTCCCCAAAGTCCTGCCCGAAAGATGCATAGGATGCGGAATATGCGAAAACAGATGCCCCGTCCCCGATGAAGCAGCTATAAGAGTTTATGCCCCATTTGTGGTTTAGGAGGGAAAATGCACCTTAGAAGCATTCTCCGTTTGGCTATCACCCTCTTAAGCGGCATCCTCATCCTTACATTCGCTTGGCTTTCCTCTCGTCCGATGCCCACGCCCCCTTTACCCTCTCCTTCAGCTCCCCCTATTTCTCCCTCGGAAAGCCAAAACTTTCGGGTCCTGGCCATCGTGGCGGAGGGAGCGGATAGGGAACTACTTAGCTTAGCTGCTCCTTCTCTCGTGGCTGAACTCAAGGCCTCGGAAGACCTTACCTTTACCCTCTCTACCCTTGCCACAGGACTCCAGCAGAAGGGTGAGGAGGAACCGGAGCCTTTCTGGCGAACTGCCATGCGCCGCGGTCTCAGAGCCGCTGTCCTCTTCTGGCCCGAAATCTATCCCGATTCTGACCTCAGAGCCGATTACACGGTGGCTCCGGCCTCTTGCTACGGGGGCCCATCACTTCACACCGTTACCTTCTCCCAGACCCTTTCTATTCAGACCTTACCCTCGCCTTCCTTCAGCCCGCCTCTTGAAGGCAGCGTGGAGATAAGGGGAGAAGAGGGGGGTCTAATGGCTTCCTTGCGCCTCTGGGCCTTGGATAGCTCAGATGACGGCAAGACCAATTACGATGCTGTGCTCTTAGAGGGCAGTCAGAAGCCTTTGCGCCCTGGAGAATGGCTTGCTTTAGAGGTTGACCATCACCTCCATTCGGGTGCTTTCTTTAAGCTTTTGGAGCTATCCCCCGACGCCAAAAAAGCCATCCTTTACCGTACCCCTCTCTGTTATAATTATGCTCTCCCTCCTGCTCTCCTACAAGGGCTGAACCGAGAGCTGGGCTTCTTCCCTCCCCCCGCTGACCCCCAAAGCTTAGCCAAAGGTTGGATAACGCTTGAAGATGTTTCCTTCCTGGAAAAGGAAAGGGTTCGCTGGGCAACCAAGGCCACCGCTTTGGTCTGGGAGCAATACAAGCCGGACCTACTTCTGGCCCACTTTCCGCAAACCTCAACCCTAACCGCCGAAAGCCTGAAAATGCTGGCTGAGGGGGTGAAAGAAGGGGAAATCATGATGCTCATCTCCCTTGCTCCTGAAGGTTTCTTGGCCGTTTATGGTGGGGAAAAGCAAAGCCTCGCAAAACTTTTCTCCCTTTCAACTGAGGACATAGCTCCGCTGCTTCTCTCCCTCCTTCTCAAGTAAGGGCCTAAAATTAGCGGGAGGTATGCCGTGGGAAGGAGGTTGTTGGCCATCATGCGCAAGGAAGTAATCCACATACGCCGCGACCCCCGAACCTTGGCGGTCATGTTCCTAATCCCGCTAATCCAAATGTTCCTCTTGGGCTATGCTGCTACCTTGGATGTAAAGCAGCTCAAGATCGCAGTCCTGGACCTTGACCGTTCAAGAGCAAGTCGGGAGCTTGTTGAGGCCTATAAAGCTTCCAATTATTTTAACCCTGTTCACTTTGTAAGCTCGGAAGAGGAGCTCGCCAACTTGATAGACAGTGGGAAAGCCAAAGCAGGGATGATTATCCCCGCAGGCTATAGCTCCTCCCTCGCTCGTGGGGAGAAGGCATCGGTTTACTTTATCATAGACGGTTCTGACCCCAATGTGGCCAAAACAGCCTTTTCCGCCTCCCAGAGCATCGCTCAAAGCTTCTCCTTGAAACTCCTGCCCGTGAAAAACCCTCCAATTGTGGAAGCTATCCCAAGGATTTGGTATAATCCGCAGATGCGCAGTTCAAACTTCATGATACCAGGCCTCATCGGCCTCATAATGGGCCTTATCACTACTATCCTTACTGCTTTGGCTATAGTTCGGGAAAAAGAGCAGGGCACTGTTGAGCAGCTCATGGTCACCCCAATAAGGCCTTTTGAGCTTCTGGCTGGGAAAATCGCCCCTTATGTGGCCATCGCTTTCCTTGAGTTAGGGGAAGTGCTTTTAGTTGGTCACTTCTGGTTCAAGGTGCCCATAAGGGGGAGCATACCACTGCTCTTGGCCCTTTCCTTCATATTCCTCTTCGCTACTTTGGGCATAGGCCTTTTCATCTCCTCCGTAGCCAATACCCAGCGGGAAGCTATGTTCCTGGCCTTCTTCATCATCCTGCCCTCCATCTTCCTTTCCGGCTTTATCTTCCCCCTGGAAGCAATGCCTAAAGCCTTGCAACTCCTGAGCTACATCGTCCCACTCCGTTACTACATGACCATAGTGCGAGGTATAATTGTAAAGGGGGTAGGGGTTGGAGCCCTTTGGGAGCACATAATTCCTCTCGCCCTCCTTGGGATGGCAATATTCACAGGGGCAACTTTGAGGATACGCAAGAGGTTGGAATGATAGAGCAGGAGCTGGCAATAGAAACCAGGGAATTGACCAAAGTCTTCGGCCGGATAAAGGCGGTAGAAGGGCTGAACCTTAGGGTTTACCGAGGAGAAATCTTTGGCCTGGTTGGGCCAGACGGGGCTGGGAAGACTACAACTCTGAGGATTCTGGCTTCTGTAATGGCCCCTTCTTCAGGAGAAGCCTTTGTCGGCGGCTATAATGTGGTAACCCAGGCTGAGGAGGTTAAAAAGAGCGTAGGATACATGCCTCAGCACTTCGCCCTCTACGGCGACCTCACGGTTCTGGAGAACTTGAACTTTTTCGCCGACTTATTTGAAGTTCCCGAGGGGGTCAGGGCGGAGAGGATAAAGAAACTTCTGCGCTTTGCTCGGCTTGAGGATTTCCGAAACCGCCGGGCCTCTCAGCTTTCAGGGGGGATGCAGAAGAAGCTGGCGTTAGCCTGTGCCCTCATTCACAACCCCCAAATCCTCCTCCTGGATGAGCCTACCACTGGGATTGACCCCATATCCCGCCGCGAGTTTTGGGAGCTCATCACTGAGCTTCACCTCCAGAGCACTACAATCGTAGTAAGCACTTGTTACATGGACGAAGCCGAGCGTTTCTCCAGGGTTGGATTCATGCACCAGGGGAAGCTCTTGGTTTGTTCCGAGCCTTCAAAACTGAAGGATATTGTGCCAAGCGGAGTGATAGAAGTCATCCCTTCCGATGTCCGGAAAGCGAAGGAAATCCTCAGGGCTGCCCAGGGGATAATGGGAATCCAGACCTATGGAGAGCTCATCCACGTATTTGTGGAGGATGCGGAGGGGAAGAAGGAGGGAATCAGGGAAGAGCTGGAAAGGAGAGGGGTGGCAGTTCGGCACATAAAGGTAGTGCGTCCACGCCTGGAAGATGCTTTTGCTTTTCTCTTAAGTCAAAGGAGCGGTTAATCCACAAGGGGGCTTCACCCTTTAGCCCCTTTTGCCCACACTTGTTTGCTAAATGGCCATCAGGGTTTTGGGCCCCACTCGGTGGAACGATGGTAAAAGTTAGCAATTCACCCCTTGTTTTTATTTTGGGGGCACATCCCTAAGCTCAAGGCGTGATTTCTACAGGCCCCAATAGGATGCGATCACCCAAAGGATGGCCTGCTTCACCCAGGACTTGAAGGCGTTCCATGGTCTTGGAGTCGTATAGGCCCACCTCTATCCAGTAGCGGCCTTCAGGAAGTTCAGGGGGGATGGGTAAAGGGTAATCTTGCCAATATACTTCGCCAAGAATCCAGCGGGAGGTTGGGTAATAACCTTCACCAAGGAGCTTGTCCATAGCGCTCTGGAGCTTCCCTTCGCCGTCTAAGAGGTGGGTGAAAGCAATGTAGTCCCGGCTCACAGGTCCCTTGGCTTTCCAGTAGAGGGTGAGGTATATGGTTTCACCCCGGCGGAAAGAGGAACGCTCATCGTGGTGGTAGCGAACCCATCCGCTTCCTCCGAGGTCATAGCCTAAAAGCTCTAAGTTGTCTTCAAATTCCGCATGGGAGGGATTAGTGATGGGAGGAGTGGGGCGGAAATGGCGAGTATTTTCCAAGGAGAAGAGCAAAAGGGCTGGCCCTCGGTCCACTTTCAAATGAACGGGAAGTCTGTGGGCATACGTGGTCAGAAGGTCAGTGAAGATGTGGCGAGGGTCGGCTAACTCCTCTTGCCACAGGACAAGCCATACCCTCTGGTGGTGGAAGGCCACTTCGTTCAGGAGCATGACAGCTTCCCAAGAGGTGATGGGTTTATCCACCCTGGGCAGTATCCCCGGAGGGACCGGGTAAAAAGGAAGGCCAGTTCGGTTGTAGTATTCAAAGACAGGGAAGAAATGCCCACCCACTAGGATTACCCCATCCCCAGGCTGAGCATTCCGATTTATGTAATCCACCACCAAGCGGAAGTCGTCACGGGAGAGAGCAGGGTTAAAGTAGTAGTTTTGCTGGGAAAGGAGGTTGGTCCAGAGGAAGGCCAAGAGGAAAGGATAGGGCAGGTAAAAGGCTTTGCTTTTAAGAAAATCTACGCCGTTGGAAAAGAGAAGGAGAGCAAGGGGCAAGGTTGGTAGGAGGTAGCGGGGGTGGTACTTAGGACGGTTCAAAGTGAAGGAAAAGAGCAAGAGGGCAAAGACTGTAAGGGCGAAGGCAGGATAAAGGGCGATAAAGTAGCGGTGTTTTTGTTTGCGGAAGTTTGCAAAGGCTGCTATTGTGCCCACTACGATAAAGGCCAGGAAAAGGATTTCTCCAACCCCTGCCCATGGCCCGCTTAAGGTTTCTCCAACAGCGAAAGCTCTGAGCCACTCCTTAAGTGCTTTTCCAAAATTCAAAGTTCCAGGCCAGTATGTGGCATTGAATTTAACCTGGTAAATTAGGCAAGGAATCCAAGGGGAAAAGCCCAGAGCTACCGATAGGGAAGAGAAAGCGAGGGCTCGCTTGGGCCAGGGGAAAAGCCGGCCATCGGCACGGAGGAGAAGCCGGAAGGAAATATAGGCCATTTGCGCGGCTAAAGCGAAAGCTGAGAAGAAGTGAGTGTAAAGGGCTCCTAAGGCTAATAGAGAGTAAGCGAGCCAGAAGCGTGGGAGGTTCTCTTTCCATCCTCTCCCAAGGAAGTAGAAAGAAGCCAAAGTTAAAGCAACCCAGAGCGTATATCCCCTGGCCTCCTGGGCATAGCGGATGAAGAAGGGGGAAGAAGCAAGTAAAAGCATGGCCAGCTGAGCATTACCACTCCCGAAAATCCTCAGCCCAAAGGGGTAAATCAAAGCAACGCTTATCACCCCCCAGAAGACTGAGAAGAACCGTACGGAGAACTCGCTTCTACCAGCAAGCCCAAGCCAGAAGTGAAGGAAGAGGAAATAGAGAGGGGGATGGTCGGTTACGCTAGTTTCTCTGAGGATTTCCCTCAGGCTCTTGGAAGCTATGTAAACGCTTATGCCCTCATCGTGCCAAAGGCTCGGGCGGGCCAAATAGAAGGTCTGCAGGAAGAAAGCCAAAGCAATTATTGCCAAGGTTAGGTTTTTCTCTCTGCCCTTCATCTTATCTCCACAACCTCAAGGGTTAAGCTGTCTTTTCCCCTCACCTGAAGCCTCGGCATACCCGGAGTAGCGCTATCATAAAGGCCTATTTCCAAAGCGTAAAGGCCTGGAGAGATGTCCGGAGGGATAGTGATAAAGTGCTCGTCTTCCACCACTTCGCCTGTTAGCCACCCTGTGGTTGGCCGCTCCCCACGAGCGGGAATGGAATCGTCTTGGGCAATTAAGCGGCCGTCCTTTCCAAGAAGGTGCACGAAGACTGTCCAAGATTTCTCCGTTTCCTCGAGCGCTTTCCAATATAGCTTTACCTTAAGTTCATCCCCTGGTTTAGCCGGGATGGGCGAAAGGTCAATGCCCAGAAGCTCTGCCACATCCCCGAAAGTAACCCCTACCGTTAGGGAAGGGGTCGGTGCAGAAAAGTTCCTCTTCACCCCTTTGACCCAGATTTTAGCCAGGGGCCAAGAAGCTTCAGGCAATAGGAGCAAGATTTTGGCCTCGCCTTCACTGGCAGAAGGAGGTATCCGGAGCAAGCATTTGCCCAGTACTATGCTCTTCGCTGGCCAAAGGGAAGTGGGGAAACCTTCATTAGCTGGGGGACAGCGCCTCTCCGCAATGGCCCCGGTTGAATCTTCAAAGCCCAAAGAAAGGGTGTAATCGCGGGCAGGCTTCTCTTTCGTTTCCCAAAGGAAGGAGAGGGTGAGGGATTCGCCAGGGTAAGCTTGAGAAGGGGAAATGGAAAAGCCACGCAAAGCAATCTCGGGGGCAAAGGGTATATCCAAAGTTGGGCTTAAGGGCAAAGCCTCGCCTGGGGCAAGAGCTCTCAGCTCTCGGACTTCCACCTCTCCCAAGAAAGCGAGCTTCCCTTGAGGAGCTCCGATCGCATCCAGGACATCAAGCGCTTGGAGGGATTGTGGGTCATAAAAGCTGAGGGATAGCCGATATTTTCCGGGCGGAGCACCAGGAGGGAGCGGAAGCTCAACTTCGCCCGGAACAAATTCGCCTGCACGCCACCGGAAAGTCGGATAAAGGTAGGAGGCGGGGCGACGGTCAACCTGACCCCAGATTATGCCGTCTTTGTCAGTAACCCTGAGGGAAAACTGGTAGTCCTTCTCCATAGGCTCAAGAGCTTGCCAGTAAAGGGTTAAAGTTTGGCCATTCCAATCATAGCCCAGAAGCTTAACCTTACTCCCAAAATTCACCTCAACTTTGAAATCGGGGGCAGGGGCGGAGGGGAAAGAGGTGCCAGGAAGGATTGAGTAACGGCGGAGGCGGACGTGCCAGAAAGCTGCGTCTATTGGCATGGGTTCAGCATACTTTTCCAGCAGCTTGAGAACTACTCCGTTCGGGTCTACAACTTCATCTTGCCAAAGGACCACCCATGCTCCGCTTTTCCCCTCCAGGATTTTATTCAGGCTTTCTCCCACCTTGAAGTCCAGCACTTCCCTGGTGGAGAGGATGCGCAAGGGAGGCAAAGGGACCCAATCCCCATCCCCGTAGTAGTAGGAAAAGACTGGATACATGTGGCCAGAGATTAGGATTATCGCTTCATCGGGCTTTTTGTGCTCACGGATATAGCGAGCTACACCTCGGAAATCGGCTTTGGTGAAAGCGGGGTCAAAGTAAAGGTTGTAATCGGAAAGGAGGAATGGTCCTAAGATTAGGGAAAGGAGGGGAAGAACCATCAGCCTGTGGCGAGAGATTTCCGCAAGCCCTCCGGATAAAGCCATGAGGAAAGCCGGCGATATGAACATGAGGTAGCGGGGATTGAATTTGGGTGAACGGTAAGCAAGGGCAAGGATGGAAATTAAAGGGATGAAGAAGTAGAGGGAAAGCAATAACGAGGCTTGCTTCTGGCGGAAGGCCAAGATGAGAAGGGCAGCTAAGAACAAGCCTCCCATAGCCCAAGCTATGGGCGTGGCTTGCTTCTCCAGCATGCTCTCCCCTACGCTGAAAGAAATCAAGGTCTTACGCAAGGCCTCCCCTAATTTTAGGGTCCCTTCCCAGTAACTGACGTCAACTCGGTAACGTTTCAGTAGGAAAGGCAGCCAAGGTAAATAGGAGGCGGCTGCAATTCCCTCACCGAGAAGGAGGTAAAGTGCGGGTTTAAATCGCTTTTCTGCAAGCAGAAAAAGGGCCATAAAGGCAAAAGAAACCATGAGAAAAGCGGCAAAGTAATGGGTATAGAGGGAAGCTGCGAGGATTCCGCTCCAAGCTAAAAGCCGTGGTGGGGAAGGGCCTTCTTCCCGCATCTCCAAGAAGAGCCGTAAGCAGAGCAAGCAGAAGAACGTAAGCATCGTGTACATCCGTGCTTCTCGGCAGTACCAGAGGTATAGGGGCGATGTGGCGGTAAAGAGGGCCGAAAGGAGGCCTGCCTTCTTTCCCAGAATTCTTGCGGCCACGGCCCAAACCGCTGGGACCATCAGGACCCCGAAGAACAAAGAAGCATAGCGGAGGGAGAATTCGCTCCATCCTGCAGCCCTGACCCAGAAGTAAAGGAGGTAGTAATAGAGGGGTGGCTGGATGTCTTCGGCTGTCCAAATGGTTAGCTCTGATAGGCTAAGGCGTGTGAGGTAAGCCGATACTCCCTCGTCGTACCAGAGGCTTTGATAATCAAGTCGGTATATCCCGAGGGAGAAGGATAGGAGGGCCAGCAGGATTAGAGGCCAGCGGTTTTTAGAGGTAATCCTCGTAATCATCGTAATAGTCTTCGGAGTGGCTTTTGCGGAGAATGGGACCTAAGACAAGGCCAGTTACGAATCCTCCAACGTGAGCCCACCAAGCTATCCCACCCGTTACCGCTGTAGCAGCGGTTATGGTGGCGAAACCGTTGAGGAGTTGGATTAAGAACCAGCCTCCCAGAACTAAAATGGCGGGGACGGATATCAATTGGAGGTAGAAGAGGAAAGGAACAGCCATGATAACCCTTGCCCTCGGGTAGAATAGGAAATATGCTCCCAAGACTCCGGCTACTGCTCCGCTGGCTCCTATCATTGGGACTTTGGATAATGGGTTCACCAGGACTTGGGCCAAAGCCGCAACGCATCCGCTCACTATGTAAAAGATTAGGAAGCGCATATGCCCCATCGCATCCTCAACATTATCCCCGAAAACCCAAAGGTAAAGCATGTTTCCAAAAAGGTGGACCCAACCAGCATGGAGGAACATGGAAGTAAAGATGGTTATGAAGACAGCAGGGTAACTGCTCCAATTGACTATGCGCCAAGGCACAAGGCCAAAGATGGCGATGAAACGGTCCAAGTATCGGCCAAGGCTAAGTTCAAAAAAGAATGCCAGAACATTAGCAGCAATGATTAAGTAAGTTATGACCGGGAAGCGGCGAGAAGGGATATCATCGGCCAGGGGAATCATCGGCGGCCTCCTCTTGGCTCTTCTTCTCTGCGGTAAGGGACGGGTATGTACTGGACCGAAGGGCGCCTCTGGGTTGGCTGTCGGTACAGGCTCATAAGGGCATAGACTTCTTCTGGCATATCGTTGCTTACAGGGAGACCTAACTCACGGGCTTCTTCAAACGTTATGGGGTAATCGTGCGTCCATTGACCGCAGCTTAAAGTTTCGGCCAGCTCTTCTGCCTTCTTTTCCTCAAATCCATTGGCCATAAGTATGGCTTTTACAGTTTTGAAAACCTGGCGCCTCGCTTTTTCGGCCACATCGGCAAGGATGAGGGTGGTATCGTCTATCTCGTTTATGCTCTTTTTCTCTAGGACTTTTAAGACCGAAGCCGCCGGATATTGCCCAAGTTGGGGGTCAACTGGTCCAAGGACAGCATTATCGTCCATTACGATTTTATCGGCGGCTAAGGCGATTAGGGTTCCTCCGGACATGGCATAGTGGGGGATGAAGACGGTTACAGGGGCTTTGTGTCGGACTAAAGCGAAGGCTATTTGCTCTGCGGCCAGGACAAGGCCACCAGGGGTGTGAAGGATTATGTCAATAGGCATGTCATCCGGGGTGAGCCTTATGGCTCGGAGGACTTCTTCAGAGTCTTCTATGTCAATGTAGCGGCTCAGGGGTATTCCGAGGAGTGAGATGGTTTCTTGTCGGTGGATAAGGGTTATAAGCCTTGAGCCGCGCTTCTTCTCCAATTGCCTCATAAGGCGGTGGCGTTCAATCTCAAGGAGCCGTTGCCTGACCATAGGGCTAAGGCTGGTCAGGATTAGGAATATCCACAGAAAATCAAAAACGGTCATTGTTCTTGCCTCCGGGGTGTTTCAGGGAAGATTATACCATAACTTGGCAGTATGGAGAAAGATTGGATGTGCATACTCACATCCCTGGGAGAGGCCGCGCTACTCCACCCCTGTAGGTAAAGGACTCGCCAAGGTTTTGGCTTCTACCCATGGCAGGTTTGGCCCCTACGAGGGAGTGGCTCGCCCCCCTTCTGGTTTCGTGGGGGCATTCCAAATAACCCAACCCTCCTTGCAAGAGGTTACAAAGAATAAGTTGCACCTCCTTTACCCCACTTAATAGAGGGTGGCGAAGGCCGATTTTGTCCCAAAAGGCTGATTTCAATCGGCGTGAAGGGGGATACCCCCACGCCTCTATCTCATCACAAGGGGCTCACTTCTTCGGTGCGCTTTTAAGGGGAACCTGGCTGCCAGATTATGGGTTTGCCGTCCTTAAGGGAGTAAAAGACGGCTTCGTTGGCCTCAGAATCGTACAAAGCAATGGAAGAGACACCGAAACGCCCCATTACTTCGCCAGGATTAAGCAATAAGGTTTGGCCAATCCTCCCAACAGCTGCCCGATGGTTGTGGCCATAGCAAACCAAGGCATACCGGCCGGAAGCAGCTACATCCTCGGCTATTTCCGGGTAGTGCACTACAAAAATTGACCTGCCACCCAATTCCAAGCGCGCAAATGGCCCTTCTAAATGGACGTTCTCAAAGCGCAAGGCTACTTTTGAAAGTAGCCATTGGTCCCCATCGTTGTTGCCGAACACCGCATGGATTGGCCCCTTGAAAAGTTCAGCTAAGGTGGCTAAGGAGAAAGGCGCACAAAAATCACCGCAGAAAATAAGGGCATCCGCCTCCCTTATTACCGGATCAAAAGCCTTCAAGTTGTGGAGGTGGTCATGAATGTCCGAAAGAACTGCTATCTTCACCTTATCACCTCGTAAATGAGAGGTGGGGTTGAAGGTTCGGATTCAGTAAAAGCGAAAGCCCCAAGTAGGCGATGGCGTGCCTGCTCCAAGCGGGCCTGGTCGTTGGCATGGATGTAGAGGAGGGGCTCGCCCTTTTCCACATAATCACCGATTTTCTTCTCCAGCTCAATCCCTACAGAGTAATCTATAGGATCACCTTTTTTCTCCCTCCCCCCGCCCAGGAGGACTGTTACCAAGCCTATTTCCATAGCATCAAGTTCTGATATGTAGCCGGAGCGAGGGGAAAGGAGGGGTTCACGGTAGCGGGCTTTGGGCAAAAGCTCCGGATTTTCCACCGCTTTACGGCTCCCACCCTGCGCTTCAATCCATTCCAGGAACTTTTCCCAAGCTTCGCCTTCGCTCAGAGCTTTTTCGGCCATGCTCCTTGCTTGACGGGAATCCCTGGCTTTGCCCGAGAGGCGAATTAACTCGGTGGCTACTACCAAGCAATGTTCCACAAAATCTTTTGGCCCCCTCCCTTGCAAGGTTTCTATGGCCTCTTTCACCTCCAAAGCGTTACCCACCATTCTCCCGAGGGGCTGATTCATGTCAGCTATTACGGCCGCCACCTTCTTGCCAACGCTTTTGCCTATATCAACCATAAGCTGAGCCAGCGCCTTGGCATCTTCTATGGTCTTCATGAAGGCGCCTTTACCCACTTTCACATCCAAAACCAGGACATCAGTTCCAGCAGCTATCTTCTTGCTCATGACTGAGCTGGCAATGAGCGGGATGCTGGGGACCGTAGCGGTCACGTCCCTCAGGGCGTAGAATATGCCATCAGCGGGGGCAAGCTGAGCTGTCTGGCCTGATACCACGATTCCGTGTTCTTTGACCATCTTCTTGAACTCTTCTACGCTGAGGTCAACCCTATAGCCTGGTATTGACTCCAGCTTATCAATTGTCCCTCCGGAGAAGCTCAAGCCCCTTCCCGACATTTTAGCGATGGGGAGCCCGAGAGAGGCAACGAGAGGAGCTACAACTAAGGTGGTTTTATCGCCTACTCCACCCGTAGAATGCTTATCCACTGTGAGGGGAGCAACATCCTTCAGGTTGAGGACTTCACCGGAGTAAGCCATGGCCATGGTAAGGTCAACGACTTCCCTTACAGTCATGCCTCTTAGGTATATAGCCATGAGCCAGGCGGAAATTTGGTAATCGGGGATTGTGCCCTGGACACTTCCTTGGACGAAGAAGTCAATCTCTTCTTTAGTAAGGGCGAGGCCATCACGCTTTTTGGCGATAATGTCTACAGCTCGCATCTTACCTCTCCCGGAAGGTTTAACACAAAAAGTATAGCATAAATCTAAAATCAGGCAAAATTGGAGCTTAAAACCCGGTGCATGATTGCCAAGGCTTTGTCTATATCCTCAGCCGTTATCCCGTAGTGGGTGACAGCCCTTATCCTCTTGCCCTCTATGGGGAGCATGAGCACCCCTTCTTCCTTTAGCCGGGCAGTGAACTCCTGAGGGGTCATCTTCGGGTGGTTGAATTCAAAGATTACAATGTTGGTTTTGACTTTTTCGGGGTCAATCTTTATTCCAGGCAACTCCGCAAGGCCCTCGGCCAAGCGACGAGCATTTTCATGGTCCTCCACCAGCCTGTCAACCATCTTGGTCAGGGCTACAATTCCAGCAGCGGCTAAGACCCCTACCTGCCTCATCCCTCCTCCAACCATCTTGCGGATGCGTCTGGCTTCGGATATGAACTCCTTTGAACCACAGACCATAGAGCCAACCGGGGCTGAAAGGCCTTTTGATAGGCAGAACATTACCGAATCCACGTCTTTCACTAATTCTTTTACGTCTACCCCCAAAGCTATGGCAGCATTGAAGATTCGGGCCCCATCCAGGTGGACTTTAAGGCCGTATCGGCGGGCAAGCTGAGCGACTTGAGAGGTGTATTCGGGGGTGAGGACTGCTCCACCACAGCGGTTGTGAGTGTTCTCAAGGCAAATAAGGCGAGTGCGAGGGAAGTGGATGTTTTCGGGCCTTATGGCCGCCTCTATATCTTCAAGGGCCATAGTGCCATCGGGCTGGTTGCGGACTGGCCGGGGGTGCACTCCTCCCAAGGCTGCTATCCCACCAACTTCGTAGAGGAAGGTGTGGGACCAATCCCCTAAGATTACTTCGTCCCCGCGGCCGCAGTGGGTCAAGATGCTAACCAGGTTGCCCATAGTTCCGCTGGCCACAAAGAGGGCTGCCTCCTTGCCCATCCTTTCGGCTGCCAGCTCCTGGAGGCGATTCACCGTTGGGTCCTCGCCGAAGACGTCATCTCCGACTTCGGCTTCGTACATTGCCTTTCGCATCTCAGGGGTTGGCAGAGTAACCGTATCGCTGCGCAGGTCAATCATTCTAATACCTCCTTACAATTGGCCTATAACTTTCCGGTTGGCGCCATTGGAGAAGCTGCGTTTCCTCCCGCCTCTTGCGCACTTCGTCCAGCTCTATTGTAGCAATTGCGTAGCCTTCTATGGGCTCATCAATGATGGTGAGCTTTTGGCCATCAGGCCCAACTACCATGCTCTTACCGCCAAAGGAGTAGGTGTAGTCTTCCCCCACCCTGTTCACGGCCACCATGAAAACGGAGTTCTCATAAGCTCTGGCTTTAATGAAAGTCTCCCACTCGTCCATAGCCCCTGTTTCCCAATTGGCCAATACGCAAATGATTTCCGCGCCGTTTAGGGTGAGGGAGCGGGCCACTTCAGGGAAAGCCAAATCCCACCCTATCATCACTCCTGTCATCCCCAGCCCAGTTTCAAAGACCGGGTAGCGGAAGCCAGAGCGGAAAGCCATCCTCTCTTCGCCCCTAAGGTGCACTTTCCGGTAATCCCCTATGACCTCACCATCGGGTCCCAGAAGGATGGCAGCATTGTAGATTATGCTTTCCACTTTCTCTTTAATCGGCATTCCGAAGAGGACATGGACGTTGAATTCGGAAGCTTTCCTTGAAATCACGTTTACCACGTGGCCTGGAACCCTTTCCGCCAATTCGGTGAACCGCAACCCGCATTCGTAACCTGTTACCGCCAGCTCAGGGAAAACGATTAGGTCAACCTTTTGCTCTAAAGCGATGCGCTCTATGTAATCCACCATCTTAGCGAGGTTAAACTCGGGTTCCGAGACCTTAGGATGCATTTGGACGAGGGCTACTGTGATAGGAGCCATTTCTTATCCTCCTTTTTACGAGCCTCTTCTAGCTCTTCTGGAGTATTCACGTTGACGAAAGAAACCAGCTCCGGGTCAAAGAAGCGTATGACTTCTTCTTCTACATAGCGAACACGGACTGCAGGCAAAAAAAGCAGGATTTTGTCCTCCTCTTCGGCAAGGAGCTTCTCAATGGGGCCAAGGCAAGCTTTGGAATAGACTGCATGGAGCGGTTCAGGGCCCCTTTTAAGCAAGGGCATGACAACATCGTAGTGCGGAGCCAAAGCAGCCAAGTAACGGAGGAGGTCCAGCTTGAGGAAAGGCATATCGCAAGCTACTACAAGGCAATAGTGGTAACGGGCGCCTTTTAAAGCTGAGTATATGCCCACAAGTGAACTATGCCTCGGCACCGCATCTAATACAACCCCCGCTCCGAGGAAATCAAAAAGCTTTTGGTCTTTGGAGACGATGAAGACATCATCCGATAGAGCCCTTACAGAGAGAAAGATGTGTTCAATAAGTGGGCGGCCTTGCCAAAGGACAAAGGCTTTGTTGAATCCCATCCTGGAGCTAAGGCCGCCGGCCAGAATTGCCACGCTTATCATTCCTTTTTCCACGCCGCTTTCTTGAGGGCTTCAAGTTTCCTTTCAGCTTCGGCTTGCCTAAGCTCAATGCTCAGGATTAGAAGGAAAGTGATGAACCAAATTACAGCGTAAGCGGCAAACAAGAAGCGCATAATCACCCTCCACGCTCAATTTTCTCCAGCTCAGCCCTGAAATTTTCCAGACGCAGGCGTTGGATAAGGATTACAAAGTAAAGGGCTGTAAAAGCCGCCAAGCAGAAAAGCAAAGTAAAGAGCATTTTGGGGGTAAGGGCGAACTCTCGTGTGGAGAAAATAACCGGGTGTATAGTCCTCCACCAACGGATGGCGAAGAAATCCAGGGGAACCGAGGCAAAGCCCGCGATCCCGAAGACGGAGGCGAACCTTGCCCTGCGCGTTGGCTCTTCTACCATGGCCCTCAGCATTAAATAAGCGGCATAGATTACCCAAACCACGGCTGAAAGTGTAAGCCTTGGGTCCCAGGTCCACCAAGTATTCCACACTGGCCTGGCCCAGATAGAGCCTGTGATTATGGCAATGGTCATGAAAGCAAGGCCGATTTCGGCGGAAGAGACGGCCAAGCGGTCCCATTTAAGGTCCCTTCTCCATAGGTAGAGTATTCCCCCAAGGAAGGTTACAAAGAAAGCGAAGAAGCCGACCCAAGCTGAAGGCACATGGAAATAGAAGATACGCTGCACGTGGCCCATTGTAGCTTCAGTTGGAGCAAAAACGAGGGCCAGATAGAGCCCACCGATAATTCCAAATGCTGCCAATGGAATAAGAAAAAGGTTCCAACGGAAACTCATCTAAATCCCTCCCCTTTCCCCAGCGATTGCAGTTATTATAGCATCGGAGCATCCCTTTCGCAACCTTCCGTGATTTATCCAAGTCCTTTGAAATTGGGTTATTCTTAGCCCCTAAGCTTGCTCACCATCTCCAAGCCCTGAAAACCGGAAAGCCCTGTCGTCGGCCCTATGAAATTTCCCTTTCCAAGCCTTTGAAGCTATAATTTTAGCCATGATAGGGGTTTCCCTCGGGACAGCTATAGTTTTGGGGCTTAAGAAGGGCCGAATGGCTCACCCTCCTACTACTGCTTACCTCATGCTGGGGAGGAAATGCTTGATGGATTGCGCTTTTTGCTCCCAAGCCCGAAGCAGTACCGCCAACCCTCTCTCTCTATCCAGGGTATCTTGGCCCCCTTTCCCTGAGGAAGAAGTAATCTCCAGGCTGGAAACCATCGGCTCTTCTGGGCCTTTCCGAAGGGTTTGCATTCAGGTTACCAATTCGCCCAAAGCTTTCCGAAAAACTCTTAGCCTGGTCCAAAAGCTTAAAGAACGGGTTCCTTTGCCTGTAGATGCAGCTTTCTTGCCCACGAACTTGTTTGAAGTCCAAGCCCTATTTGAAGCCGGCCTTGACCATCTGGGATTTGGCCTGGACGCCGCCTCTGAAAGGGTATTTGCCCAGACTAAAGGCTCGGGCTGGGAAAACTTCCTCCGCCTAATTGAAGAAACCGCTTCCCGTTACCCCGGCCGGGTAGCAGTCCACTTAATCGTAGGCTTGGGCGAGACAGAAGAAGAAATGGTTAAAATAATTCAGAAGATGCATGACTTGGGAGCAATCGTTGGGCTATTTGCATTTACTCCGCTGGCCGGGACAAGGATGGAGAATTGCCCTCCACCTCCCTTAACCTCTTACCGGAGGATACAAATCGCTCGCCACCTTATCGTCCACAACCTGGCTCGAGCCGAGGATTTCTCCTTCTCTGAAGAAGGGAAGCTCCTGGCTTTCCCTCCGCTGGATTTGAAGAAACTCCTTTCCGACGGCGAAGCTTTCCGGACATCGGGCTGTCCTGATTGCAATCGCCCCTATTACAATGAGCGGCCTTCGGGTCCACTTTACAATTTCCCTTACCCACCTTCCCCCACCGAAGTCCGTCAAGCTTTAAAAGAAGCCGAAATTGATGATTTATGCAGCGAAAGGCTGGGGGAATCTTATGCCTGAAACCTGGCGCTTAATCGTAAGCGGCTTCGCCGATGGAGCTACTAACATGGCCATAGACGAGGCAATCCTCCAAGCCGTTTCCGAGGGCCTCGTCCCACCCACGCTCCGCTTCTACGGCTGGGAACCCCCTTGCCTCTCACTGGGCTTGAATCAATCAGCTCAGGAAGAAATAGACTTGGAAGAATGCCGCAGGGCCGGGATTGACTTAGTGCGAAGGCCAACAGGAGGCAAAGCCATCCTACATTACAACGAACTCACATATAGCGTGGTTTTGCCTTCTTCCCACCCCTTGGCAGGTACAGGAGTCCTGGACTCCTTCCGGAGGATAAGCTATGGCCTTCTGAGGGGGCTTGAAATCTTGGGTTTGAGGCCCTACCAAGCCATACCCCCTCGCCAGGATTACCTATCAAGCCCAGTCTGCTTTGAGGCCCCCTCCGATTACGAAATAGAATGCGAAGGGAAAAAGGTCATAGGGAGCGCCCAGCTCCGCCGCAAAGGAGGCATCCTCCAGCATGGCTCCATACCTTTGAAGGGCAACATCGCTGCAATCGTTCGCTTCTTGCGCCTTGGAAGCCAGGAAAAGCAAGCTCTTGAAGAAAGAATCCGCCTGAGAGCTTCAACCCTTTCCGAGCTACTGGGAAGAGAAGTAACCTTTGATGAAGCTGCTACGGCCTTCATCCGAGGCTTTCGGGAAGCCTTCAACCTCTTCTTAGTCCCTTCCCAGCTTACCCCATTTGAAAAAGAGCAGGCCGCCAGCCTGCGGAAAAAATACGCCAGTGAAGAATGGACATTTAAAACTTAAGGAGGTGCAAAATGAAAGG
>CAYOIS010000013.1:0-2360 GCA_964404055.1 uncultured Anaerolineae bacterium
TCGGCAAAACGTTGCACTTGGTCCTTTTCCCAAAGCATCGGGTGGTATTCGCCCTTGGCCCACTTCATTATGAAGTCACCATAGTGAGGGTGATAGGGGTGACCAGATTGGCCAGTAGTGTGGATGGAAAGGGAATTGCCCCAAGCTCCAACATCTACGATTTGCCTGTAAGAGGGGAGTACCTCCACTTCAAAGGGGTTCGCAGGATCGTAAAGGGTATTGTTCACAGTTTCGCAGCTACCACTTACAGGCACAGGCCCACGGTTGAAGAGAGCTTCAATGGGCTTTATCCCCGATTTGCCAAGGGTCTCGTTCCGGAAGGTGGCTGTGTGGACTTTACCCCATTGCCATTTGTTCATGTCCTTGCCCAAGCGCTCTGTCAGCTCGTCCACGGCTTCCTTGAGGGCTTTGGTAAGCATTTCTTCCCTCGTTTCGGCCTTGGGTGTGTAAATGTTGTCGTACCAAGGAGATTGAGGATTGGATAGGATGTTGGCAAGGACTTGCATGGTTAAGGATTCAGTGTCCAGGAAGGCTTTGAAAGCTTTTTCGCCAAACTCATCGGCCAGGATGTTGCGGAGCAGCCTCAGCCTTACAGCTTCAAAAATCGTTGCCCCTACAGATTCCGGAACGGCCCGGCGATCCCATTGCTTGAGGACGTCCAGGGCTTCTTTGAGGCGAGGGTCTTCCGGAGAAAGGGCTAAGAGGTGTGGGATGACTTCATCGGCATGCAGGATGTAAGAGTCCATATGGATGGCTTTGAAGTCCTCAATGCTCAGCTTGTCCTTGGAGGTTATGAGGTCAACTATGCGCTGAGCTCGGTAGCCCCGGTTCCAGTCGCGGGCGATGAAGTAGGGGAAATCGGGCTTTACTACGGCGTTATTGGCCGTAACTACGTAGCCTTCGGGTGGGTTAAAGGTGCGGGGCAGTTCGTCAAATGGGATGTAGCCGATCCACTCGTATTCGCTGTTCCATCCTGGAACGGGCATTGAGCCATCGCCCTTTTTGCGGATCGGAACCTTGCCGGGCATCTGGTAGCCTATGTTGCCCTCCACATCGGCGTAGACGAAATTCTGGCTTGGGACATCCCAATATTTGAGGGCTTCTCTGAATTCTTGCCAATTGCGAGCTTTGTTGAGGAGGAGTACGGATTTCATGATGTTGCTGGGCTCAAGCGCTGTCCAGCGGAAAGCCAGAGGCTGCCATCCGTAGGCCCAGGTCTCTTCAGTGCCGCCGGCTACATCGTTTATTATCGGGCCATGGCGGGTGAGGCGGACCCGGACCATAACCGGCTCTTTTTTACCCCGCACTTTTATCTCTTCCCAGATTATCTGCATGTCTTCCCACTTTCCATCCACTTCGTACTGGTCGGGGTTTTCAGGGTTGATTCGCTCCACGTAAAGGTCCTGGACGTCGGGGTTGACATTGGTTACACCCCAGGCTATGTAGGCATTGTGGCCGATTATTACCCCGGGGCATCCAGCAAAAGAGGCTCCGACAACGTTAAACGGGCAATCTTCGCTTACAGGCTCGCAGTGTAAGCCGATTTCATACCATATTGAAGGCATTTGGATGCCTAAGTGGGGGTCATTGGCCAAGAGAGGGCGGCCAGTGGTAGTGCGTTGGCCTGAGACTACCCAGTTGTTGCTTCCAATGCCTGGGCCCATGCTGAGGATTTCCAGGGCATCCCAAGGTATGCTCTCCAAAGAGGCTTCAGTCAGAAGGACTGGGGTTTCAGGAGCTGAAGACGGCCCAGTTTCAGGGCGGGGGACTATAACTGGCCGGTTGGGTGGATAAGGTAGGTCTATGTCCTTAAGGCGTGCGGAGCCCACCCTGCTTAAGAGCATAGCCCTAAAGATTTCGTTCTCCCAATTTCCTCCTAGGTTCCAAGCCATGACTTTAGCCCAGGTCAAAGTATTGTAGGGAGTCCAGGGTTCGGGCTCAAATTTTGCCCCTATAAGGCCAAGGATGGTGAATTCCAAGCCGAGTTTCCCTTTATTTTCCCTGAGGTAAGCGTTAACCCCCTCGGAGTAGGCTTCCAGGGCCGCTTTTACCTCTGGGTCCAGTTGCTCAAGCTCTTTAGCGGCCGTCCTGTGCCAGCCTAAGGTGCGTATGAATTTATCGGCGCTGAGGGTGGCTTCCCCGAAGATTTCGGATAGACGACCGCTCCCAATCCTTCGCCAGTATTCCATTTGCCAGAAGCGGTCTTGAGCATGGACGTATCCTTGGGCGAAGAATAAATCGTGGGCGTTGGAAGCGTAAATGTGGGGCACACCCCATCTGTCCCTTATTATGGTCACTGGGGATTTAAGCCCTTCTACGGTTATAGTTCCGCTGGTCTTAGGCCATGGCTTGCGGATGGT
>CAYOIS010000013.1:2460-19400 GCA_964404055.1 uncultured Anaerolineae bacterium
CATTCCCCCAATAAGGCCTATCTATGATTTTATGCGCCGGAGGATGCCTTCAAGCCTGGCAGTATCTTGATAGAGAAGTTTGGTTAGCTCGCGGCCTGCATCTACCAGGAAGTAGTGCCCTTCTTTCCCAAGGGAACTGGCTATTCGCCTTAGGGCTACGGCTATTACATCATCGGATGGGATGCCAGGGATGTTTAGGAGGGTTCGCAGGAAGTTGAAGCCGGAACGGGCAAACTCTTTAATTTCTTCAGGGGAGGAGGTTTCTACTATGCTAAAGGGCAAAGGGGGTTGTGGTGGAGGTTCCTGGCGGATTAGGCCGTGCCGTTTGTAGCCTACTACGGCCACTGAAAACTCCACGGGAAGGAGCCTGTTTTCTATCTGGTCCTTTATGTACTCCTCTGGTAAATCTGGAGCTGTGATGAGCTGACGCACAGTTGGGTCGCTCTGAATTGCCACATTGTAGATAAAACCGTAGATTATGCTGCCATCTTGGGCTATAACCCGGACAAAATCGCCGAAGGAAGGGATGTCTTGGAGCATCATCCGGCAGCCGGCCGTAAAGTTAGTAGTATTGGCTTGAAGGACCCTACCTATCTCCTGCCCCATTCTATATCAATCTCTTCCATCTCTCTTTGGGTGAAACGAGTGGACTTAACCCTCTTCTGAACATTGCTCGCTCTATCATTTCCTCAAGGCTTCTCCTTTCCGAGGCTTTTATTACTGCCAGTTCGTGGGCCCTTTCCAGGACGTAAGGGTAGCCTCGGGTGTTCTCGCTTTGCTTTAGGATTGCTCCGTGCACTAAATCCACCAGCTCTTGGCTTTGAGCAATCCACCCTGGAATTTCAATCCGGGCAATTTCTCCGGCGATATTGAGGTAAAAGAAGAAGATGCGGCTTTCCCCGTAGTAATCGTTCAAGGGGGATGAGCATTCAAAGAGGGCAGAACGCCAACCGATGGGGAGGAAAGAAAAGAGGGCGGCATCGGTCAAACGGCCCCAAGGGCGTCGGTGGGGTGGGTAGGAAAACGGTTCTTCTCCGAAGTACATTAGCCTCAAAAGATCTACCACTTCAGTATAACGGGGGCGGCTTATGAAGCCAGCCAAGAGTGCTCCAGCTTTTCGGATTTCCTCCATCTCTCCCACATAAGCCTTAATCTTATCCAAATGGCGGTCCTTTTCCTCTTCCAGCACCCAGAGGAGCAAAGTCCCATCGGCTAAAGCGAGTATTGGTATTTTCCCTTCTTGGGCCCTTTCAGCCACCTCCTTTACCCTGGCAGTGAGCTCTTGAAGCTCTGCCAGTTCCCTTCGGACATCTAAAAGGTTTCCTTGCACCAGCCGGTTCCCCTCGTAAAGGTCCTCGTCCTTATAATAGAGGTAAGGGGTGCTTTTGGGGATGGGGGTTTCACCGCTTCCCTCTTTGAGCACGATGCTCCCTACGTTTATCAAGTAGTAGAGGGCAATGCCGTGGCGGTCGGGCTGAATTTGGGAGCCATCAGCAGCGATGGCGAAAAAAGGGGAAGTTATGGGCTTAGGTGGTTCCCGATGGTCAATTGGCTCATGAGAAGGGATTGCCACTCCCAACTCCTTGGCTTTGGCTTTGAAGTCAAAGGCTGAGATGGAATATAGGCTGAGGAGTTCCTGAACCTTACCCAGCACCTTGTGGTGATGAATTCTTTCTTCGGCCAATTCCTCAGCCATTTTTTCCACTTGAGGGATTAAATGAGCTAAAGAAAGGGTCATTTTTGTCCCCCGATAAGCCCTTTTAATTTTATCACGAAATGGCGGTTTTGGGAAAACTTGCCCGCTTCTGCAATACAAAGGCGGATACCACTTCTTTGGCCTTTTCATGCCGATGAAAACTAAAATATGGGGGGCAACTCCTTCCACAAGCACGACCCAAAACGCCGAGAGCCCTCGGTAAAGTTAGGGAAACGGGAACCTCTATGCATCAAATTTGACAACCCAAGGCTTTCAGTGTAAATATAAAGTGGGCCTGCTCAATTCAAACCAAACTAAGGAGGAGGTAAGATGAGCAGAAAGCTTTCTGTAGTCTTAGCATTGGTGGTGACCGCTGCTATGCTCCTCTCGGCCTGTGCTACCCCTACACCGCAAATTGTTAAGGAAACAGTAGTGGTCACTAAGGAAGTTGTAGTTACACCAACGCCTGTCCCTAAGAAAGTACTCAGGCTGAACCTCGGCCCCGGTGATGTCCCGACCCTTGACCCCTCTCTGGCCACTGACGTCTCTTCTGTCCAAATCATTGAATTGACCAGCGTTGGCCTTACCCGCCAGAATGAGGAGACGGCGGAGCTTGAGCCTGGGATGGCGGAAAGCTGGGATATCTCTGAAGACGGCAAGACCTACACCTTCCACCTGCGCAAGGGCATTTACTGGGTAAAATACGATGCTGCCAAGGGCGAAGTAGTCCAGGTCCTGGACTGTGAAGGCAAGCCCAGGGAAGTAAAGGCTCAGGACTTCTGGTATGGTATAATTCGAACCCTCAAGCCTGAGACCGCTTCCGACTACGCTTATGTCTTGGCTTTCGCCATTGAAGGGGCTGAGGAGTTCAACACCGGAGCCATAACTGACACTGCTGCCGTGGGCGTTAAAGTAATTGATGATTACACCCTCCAGATTACTTTCAAGGAGCCTGCGGCTTATAACGCCAACATCGCCGGGATGTGGGTTGCCCACGCTGAGCCTTCCTGGCTGATTGAGGGCGACGAGTGCACTGAAGCCCGCGGCGATAGGTGGACGGAGACCGGTTTCTTCCAGGGTTATGGCCCTTACACCCTCAAGGAATGGGTCCATGAGTCTCACATCGTCTTGGTCAAGAACCCCTTCTGGCCCGGCATCCCCAGCGTTCCTCAGGCCAAGATTGAGGAGATCACCTTCAGGATGCTTGAGGATACCGCCGCCTTTGCCGAGTACGAGGCCGGGAACCTGGATGCAGCAGGCGTACCGATTGGTGACATTGACCGAGTTAAGGCTGACCCCGTCCTCTCCAAAGAGCTTTACATTGCTCCTGTCCTCTGCACCTACTACTATGGCTTCAACACCAAGGCCCCGATAGTAGATGATGTGAGGGTGCGCCGTGCCCTCTCCATGGCTATTGACCGGAAGGCTCTAGTGGAAAACGTCCTCAAAGGTGGACAGGAGCCTGCCCAGTGGTTCTGCCGCCCAGGCTTGACCGGTTGCCCCACTCCTAAGGATTATCCCGACCTCGGCGTGAAGTACAATCCTGAGGAAGCTAAGAAGCTACTTAATGAGTACCTCACGGAGAAGGGCCTCAAGCCTGAGGACTTGGACCTCACCCTGATGTTCAACGTGGGCGTCGGCCATGAGAAGATTGCTCAGGCCATCCAGCAGATGTGGAAGGAGACCCTGGGCATCAACGTGAAGCTGGCCAGCCAGGAGTGGAAGGTCTACCTCAAGACCATCCGTGACCCCAAGGCCACTCCTCAGATCTGGAGGCTTGGCTGGTGCCAGGACTACCCCGACGCCAACAACTTCACCCGTGAGGTCTTCGCCTTTGGAGGTTCTTCCAACCCTGCTGAAGGCGGCGGCGTGAACTGGAAGAACGATAAATTTGAAGAGCTTGTAATCGCTGCCGCTAAGGAGATGGATCCCAAGAAGCGCGTTGACCTCTACGCCCAGGCCGAACAGATCCTGGTCTACGAAGATGCCGTCATCGCTCCTATCTACTGGTACACCAGGGTTACCTGCACCAAGCCTTATGTAAAGAGGACCTTCTCCGTCCTGGGCGGCCTTGAGCACATTGAGAAGTGGGATATTGCAAAGTAAGCAGGCCCAAGGGGGAGGGCTTGCCCTCCCCCTTTCCCGTAATTGATTAAAATCTGGAGGCGCAGGAGGGATGACTAGATACATTGTAAGGCGTTTCCTTTGGATGCTCTTAGTTCTTTTCGTGGTTTCTCTTATAACTTTCTTGCTTATGCATGCCGTACCTGGCGGCCCCTTTGATAAGGAAAAGGCTGTTCCCCCAGAAATTTTAGCCAATTTAAACGCTAAGTATCACCTGGACGAACCTTTGCCTAAGCAATATCTCCGTTATCTCTGGGATGTTTTCATCCCGCACATTTCCCGCATACCACCGGGCACTTCCTTAACCGATGACCATCTCATAAACATAAAGATTGGGGAGAAGCTCTGGCTTAAATGGATGAACTTCGGCCCTTCTTATAGCTCGCGCAGCCGCACCGTTAACGATTACTTCCGTCAGCAGTTCCCAATTTCAGCTCAGTTGGGAATTATGGCCCTTTTGGTAGCAGTGCTTATCGGTATACCTTTGGGAATCTTGGCTGCCCTCAAGCAGAACACTATATGGGATTATCTGGGGATGAGCATTGCTATCTTTGGGGTTTCGGTCCCGGTCATTGTCCTGGGGCCAATCTTAATTTGGATATTCGGAGTTACCCTCAAATGGCTTCCCCCAACGGGTTGGGGGGCAAAGCCTCCCTTTATCCTGGGCTTTATCCCTTCGAAACTCGGGCCAGAGTTCTTTAAGTATGCTATTATGCCCTCTATAGCTCTTGGCCTTGGGCAATCAGCTCTCATCGCCAGACTTACTAGGGCCAGCCTCTTGCAAGTCTTGAGAGAGGATTATATTAGGACAGCTAGGGCAAAAGGGCTTCCAGAAAGAGCAGTAATCTTTGTCCACGCCCTCAAGAACTCAATGATACCAGTGGTAACAGTCCTTGGCCCTATGTTCGCCGCTTTAGTTACAGGCACCTTCGTTACAGAAACTATCTTCGGAATTCCAGGGATGGGCAGGTACTTCGTGATAAGCATAACTAACCGGGATTATCCCCTTATTATGGGCACCATACTCCTCTACGCGGTAATCCTGGTCCTGGCTAATTTGATGGTAGATATAACCTACGCCTTCTTGGATCCGAGGATAAGGCTTACAGATTGAGGAGGTAGAGGATGAGCGAGCAAGCTGCGGCTTTGAGGGTCAGGCCTGAGGTCCTGGCACGTCCCTCAAGGGGCTTTTGGGAAGACGCTTTCCTCAGGCTTATCCGTAACAGGGCAGCGGTTATAGGAGGTATCATAGTTATAACCCTTATCTTTGTGGCTATATTTGCCCCATACATAGCCCCCTACACCTATTACGAACAAGTCCTGGTGGATAACAACAAAGTGCCCGCCTGGATGCTTTGGCTTTTCCCTAGCATGAAAGGCTATGCCCGGATAAGCGACCGTTACCTATTAGGGGCAGATTATGTGGGGCGTGATATCTTAAGCCGTATAATCTACGGGACAAGAATTTCCCTTACAGTTGCTTTCATTGGCCCTATAATAAGCCTAATAATAGGCACAATTTATGGAAGCATCTCTGGGTATTTCGGCGGGCGAGTTGATAACATAATGATGCGTGCTGTGGATGTGCTCTATGCCTTCCCTGGCTTGCTTTTCATAATCCTACTCATGGCTTTCTTCCGCTCTACTCTTGCTCGCCCTGCTCCTGGCACTTTCGTTTATATGGTAAGCCAACTTGATGCCAAATTGGGAGGCATGCTCTTCATTTTCATAGGTATAGGGCTTACAGCCTGGGAGACAATGGCCCGCCTAACAAGGGGACAAGTCCTTTCAGTAAAGGAAAAGGAATTCATAGAAGCGGCCAGGGCCATAGGGGCAGGCCATTTAAGGATAATGTTCCGCCACATCTTCCCCAACATAATAGGCCCCTTAGTGGTGGCTGAAACTCTGGCCATACCTTCTTACATAGCTTTGGAAGCATTCTTATCCTTCATAGGCCTTGGTGTTAACCCACCTACTCCTTCTTGGGGCCTTATGATTTCTGAAGGTGCTGGGGTTATAAGGACCTATCCGAATCAGGCTATATTCCCAGCTCTGGCTTTGGCTATTACGATGTTTGCTTTTAACTTCTTAGGAGACGGCCTGCGGGATGCCCTTGACCCTCGCCTCAGGGGCACCCGTTAAGGGCTGAAAGCCTCCCCACAATTAAACAAAAACTTTGAGGAGGGAAAAAATGAGTAGAAGACTGTGGATAATCGCCGGGTTGCTCACTGTGTTAGCAATGTTGGTAGCAGCCTGCAAGCCCGCACCTACTCCAACCCCTACCCCAGTGCCGGTTGCTACCCCAACACCGGCCCCAACCCCTACACCTACACCCGTTCCAGCTAAGCCTTATAAAGTTGGCATTTTCTCTGACCTTACTACCGTAAACTATTGGTCCTATCTGGGGCCTAACGCCACCGTATGGAACGCCTACGTCCTTAACCCACAGCGTGTTAGCCTCTACGGACTTGCTGACCGAACCTTCCAAATCGTGCCAGGAGTTGCCGACGGGATGCCTGAGCCTCTCAAGCAAGAGGGCGAGTACTGGGTGAGCACCGTCAAGCTCAAGAAAGGCATCATGTGGAGCGACGGTAAGCCACTCACTGCCCACGATGTGGCCTTCACCGTCAACACTGCCCTTGAGCTCAAGCTCCCCGGTAACTGGGCTACCGTTTATGACCCCAACTTCCTGGAGCGTGCTGAAGTAGTTGATGACTACACCGTCAAATTCGTCTACAAGCAGAAGCCTGGCCTTGCTGTCCACGAATATGGTGCTCTCCAGGGTCCAATCCTCTCCAAGGCCTACTGGGAGCCGGTTGTAGAGGAAGCTAAGAAGGCTTTGGCGGCCCTCACTCCTCCACCGGAGGGGGCTACCGAAGAGGAAAAGAAGGCTTACGAAGAGAAGCGCAGCGAGGCTTTGAACGTCCTCTTCGGCCATGAGCCTAAGAATGAGCCAGTGGCTGGCGCCTTCGTCTTCTCCAAGTGGGAGAAGGGAGCCTTCGCTGAGAACGTCGCCAACCCCGACTACTTCTTCAAAGGCGTTAAGGTCACCGAATATAAGAACGGCGCTTACAAGGAGGTCAAGGAGGGGGTCTACGAGTTCGTAGGCTACGGCGAACCCACTGGCGAAGTGGATAAGGAATGGAAGGTTGGCCCCTTCGTCTCCTCAGTCATCTATACACTCTACGGAACTCAGGATGCAGCCGTCCTGGCCCTTAAGAACGGGGAAATCCACTTCATGCTCAACCCCTTAGGCCTCCAGCGTGGCCTGCGTGCCCAAGTTGAGGCCGATCCTAACCTCGCGGTCATTGAGAACCCGACCAACGGCTTCCGTTACATGGGCTTCAACTGCCGCAAGCCTCCTATGAACGACAAGGCCTTCCGCCAGGCCGTGGCCATCCTCATTGACAAGGAATTCGTGGCTAAGACCGTCCTCCAGGGCGTTGCCTTCCCGATGTACACCATTGTCCCGCCCGGGAACAAGGCCTGGTATACCGATGATGTGCCGAAGTTTGGCCTCAAGCCAGATGGCACTCCTATGACCAGGGAGGAGCGAATCAACGAGGCAATCAAAATCCTGGAGGCTGCCGGGTACAAGTGGGAAGGTGGCAAGAAGCCTACCTGGGATGCTGCCAACCGCCAAGTCATCCCTGGTGGCCGCCTGATCATGCCCGATGGCAAGCCGGTTCCGGAGATGGAGCTCCTGGCCCCCAGCGCCGGTTACGACCCGCTCCGCGCTACCTTCGCCATCTGGATTGAAAAGTGGCTCCAGGAATTCGGAATCCCCGTCAAGGCTAACCTGACTGGCTTCAACATCATCGTTACCAGGGTGTTTGATGAGCAGAACTTTGACATGTGGATGCTTGGCTGGAGCTTGGGTATCTTCCCCGACTACGTGCGCGACTTCTTCCACAGCGAGCGGTCTGGCCTGGGTGATTTCAATGCCGGTGGCTACTCCAACCCCGAATTTGACAAGCTCGCCGACGAAATCAAGACCTGCGACACCTATGAATCCTGCAAGAAGATTGCCGACGAAATCCAAAAGGTTCTGGCCGAAGAGCTCCCTTACATAGTCTTGTTTGACACCGGCATTGTAGAGGCCTACCGCGCCGCTGAGGTGGAGTATCCTTACACCGATACGCTGGGAGGCCTCCAGTATGTGAGCGGCTTGCCCGCATTGGTCCATGTTAAGTAAAACGTGGGGAGGCTTTGCGGGGGGTAGGGGCTGTGCCCTTACCCCCCGTTTTAATCAAACACGGGGGAGGAATTATGCTTAGGTACATCCTCAGGAGACTTGGCCAAATCGTAATAACCCTTTTTATCTTTTTGACCCTTGTGTATTTCCTCCTGGAAGCGCAGCCTGGGGACTATGCTCAGACTTTCCTTTCTAACCCTAAGCTTACCAAGGAGCAAAGGGAAGCCCTTAAGGCCCAGTTCGGCTTAGATAGGCCCCTTTGGGAGCGCTACCTGCGCTATATGAGCTCTTTGTTTAGAGGCAACTTGGGAATTTCCTTTGAGTATTATCCTAGGCCTGTGGTCTCAATAATAGCGGAGAGAGCTCCTCGCACTATACTCCTATTCCTTACGGCTCAAATCCTTTCCTTCCTACTGGGCTTCTCCGCAGGCAAAGTATTAGCCTGGAAAAGGGGACAAACCTTTGAGTACGTTCTCACCATAGGTGGTGTTACCCTTTACACCGTTTTCACCCCTTGGTTTGGCCTCATGATGATTTGGATTTTTGCTTACATCCTCCACTTATTCCCAGTAGGCAAATTTGTCACCCCCACTTTGTGGCGGGGTGCGCCAGTTGATGCCAATTATGTCTTCATAAGGATTTTGCTTTCGGCTTTCGTAGCTTCATTGGTCCTTTTCTTGGTGCTTTTGGCAACGAGGCGTCTAAACTTAGCCCTGAGGCGTGGGTTGAGGGGGGCCGGAATTTTAATAATCCTGGCTGGCCTCTTGGCTTATTGGCTTCCTTCGGGGATAACCCGTTATGCTCTGGACATCCTCTACCACTTGATTTTGCCGGTCATGACCCTTACACTCATAAACTTTGCCGGAATGATGCTCCTTACTCGCAACAGCATGCTGGAAACCATGAGGGAAGATTTTGTGATGGCGGCAAGGGCTAAGGGCTTACCAGAAGGGGTAATAAGGGATAAGCATGTGGCCCGCAATGCCATGCTCCCAGTCATAACTTCATTTATCTTCTCCATCGCTTTTGTCTTGGATGGTGGTGTCATTACCGAAACTGTTTTCTCCTGGCCCGGAATGGGCCTTACCCTTTTGGAAGCAGCCCTCTCCCAAGATATCCCAATGGTAATGGGAGGGCTTGTCTTCACCGGAATCCTTGCCCTCCTGGGACACCTCGTAGCCGATATAACCTACGCTTACCTTGACCCTAGAATTCGCTACACTTAAAGGGAGGAGTGATGGAAGAGAAAACCAAGGTAATTACAAAGCCAAAGGTGGAAGTCATCCTGGAAGAGGAAGAGCGGAAAAGGCTAAAGGCGATGCCCCTTTGGCGGGTACGCCTTTATCTAGCTTGGCGTGAAATCTACAACAATTGGCGGCTCTTCTCTGAGAACAAGATAGGCCTTGTAGGGTTAGGCATAATCGTTTTCTATGCTATTATGGCCATAGCCCATCCTATCTTGATGAAGTGGGTCTGGGACCCGAACATTTACGATCCCATAATAGGCTATTCTTATGATGAAGTCCTCCAGCCTGCTCCCCCCTCTTTACGGCACCCCTTAGGTACTGACCCATTGGGTAGGGATGTCCTCAGCCAGTTAATGTACAGCACTCGCTCGGAATTTGCGCTGGGAATTTTAGCAGCCATAATCACTGTGACTATTGGCACTACAATAGGGGCAGTGGCTGCTTACTTTGGCGGCATCATTGATACCCTCCTCATGCGTCTGGCTGACCTAATCATAATGCTCCCCTTCGTCACCATCCTCATCGTCCTGAGCGCTTTGTTCAAGATGAACCTCATAATCTTGGCTATAGTTATAGGCATTCTTTCGGGCTTTGGCGGAACCGGCATCGTAATAAAAGCCCAGGCCCTTACTATAAAAGTCCGGGCTTACATAGAAGCCGCCAAGGTATCGGGTGGGTCTAATTGGCACATAATCTTCCGCCACATTATCCCAAACCTTATGCCCCTTTCGTTCCTGTACATGATGTTCTCCGTTACCAGCGCCATATTTTCGGAGGCAGTGCTCTCTTTCTTCGGCCTGCTAAACATCCGGATGTCTTGGGGCCTTATGATTCACACCGCGCAAACAGCGGGCTACTTGCTTAACCCCAGAACTTGGTGGCTAATTGTGCCTGCAGGCCTCTCCATAACTTTACTCTGCTCCGCCTTCTATTTGGTCGGAAGAGCATTGGATGAAATAGTTAACCCACGCCTTCGCAAGCGATAATCTAATCTGAGGGGGTAGAAGTGGCCGAGAGCATACTTAGAATAGAGAACTTCACAATGCATTACATTACCAAGGCTGGTGAAGTTTCGGCGGTAGACAACGTTGACTTAGAAATCCGCAAGGGTGAATCCTTGGGCTTGGTCGGAGAATCTGGCTGCGGTAAGACTTCCCTGGCCATAAGCATAATGAAGCTCCTTCCCGAAAATGCGGTGATAAAGGGTGGGCACATCTACTTTGACGGCACGGACCTTGTCCCACTAAGTGAGGATGAGATGAGGCGCTTCCGCTGGCGCCGCATCTCCATGATTTTCCAAGCGGCCATGAACTCCCTGAACCCCGTCTACAAGGTCAGCGACCAGATTATAGAAGCGATGGAGACCCATTTTGGCAACATAGACTACTCTGAGGCCAGGGAGAAAGTGGCCAACCTCTTCCGCCTGGTAGGCCTTGACCCTAAATTTATGGACCAATACCCCCATGAATATAGCGGTGGGATGAGGCAGAGGGCTGTTATTGCCATGGCTCTGGCCTGCGAACCAGACTTAATCATTGCCGATGAACCTACCACCGCTTTGGACGTTATCGTCCAGGACAATATACTCCGAGAGCTCAAAGCCCTTCAGGAAAAACTTGGCACTACCATGATTTACATCTCCCACGATATAGCCGTCATCGCTGAAGTTAGCCACCGCATCGGGATAATGTACGCCGGAAAGCTTGTGGAGCTTGCCAGTTCGGAAGAGATATTCCATCACCCAATTCACCCCTATACTGCTGGGCTTATGTCCGCTTTCCCCAGCATTGTAGGACCTAAAAGGGAACTGGCGACAATACCTGGGGAACCTCCAGACCTCCTTAACCCTCCGTCTGGCTGCCGTTTCCACCCCCGTTGCCAATACGCTACTAAAATATGCCGGGAGGAAGAGCCTGAGTTTAAAGATTATGGTTCAGGCCACATGGCTTCTTGTTGGAATCCTCTGGGGGGTTGAAGGATGAGCGAGACACTTGTGCGGGTGGAAAATCTATGCAAATATTTCCCCCTTACCCGAGGCCTTTTCCGAAGAGTAAACCTTTTCGTCTATGCTGTTGACAATGTCAATTTCACCATAAAGCGCGGGGAAAGCCTTGGCCTCGTGGGGGAATCAGGCTCAGGTAAAACTACAACCGGAAAACTTTTGGTTCGGCTCTTGGAGCCTACTTCCGGCCGCATCCTGAT
Source organism: uncultured Anaerolineae bacterium (assembly GCA_964404055.1). Taxonomy (GTDB): domain Bacteria; phylum Chloroflexota; class Anaerolineae; order SpSt-600; family SpSt-600; genus SpSt-600. Next base: position 13,925 of record CAYOIS010000013.1, read on the forward strand.
GAATATGGATGGGGAAGAGGTAGATATCTCTACCCTTAAAGGGGAAAGATTGAAGCGCTTCCGGCGGCATGTCCAAATGATTTTTCAGGACCCTTACGAATCCCTTAACCCGCGCTTTACAGTCTTTGATACAGTAGCTGAGCCCCTCGTGGTGCAAGGGATTGGGGACGTTTTGGAAAGGGAAGAGAGGGTAGCCCAGATGTTGGCCTTAGTCGGGCTTACCCCTCCCTCCTCTTTCCTCTTCCGTTTCCCGCATGAGCTTTCGGGTGGGCAGAGGCAAAGGGTAGCAATCGCCCGTGCCCTCATAATTGAACCTTCATTTGTAGTAGCCGATGAGCCCACCTCCATGCTGGACGTATCCATCAGGACGGGAATAATGTACCTCATGTTGGACTTGGCCGAGAGGCTCGGGGTCACATACCTATACATAACCCATGACCTGGCTGTGGCTAGGTATATGTCCAGCCGCTTAGCAGTTATATACCTTGGTAAGATAGTGGAAATGGGGGAAACGGAAGAACTCCTACAGAGACCTCTTCACCCTTACACTCGCGCCCTCATCTCTGCTGTCCCTATTCCTGACCCACGTTACAAGCGGCCAATTCCGGAGATAAAGGGGGCTATTTCAGAGCCAATAAATCCGCCGCCGACTTGCCGCTTCCTTGACCGATGCCTCCGGGCGACAAAGATTTGCGAAGACAGCCCTCATCCTCCCCTTGAAGATAAAGGCGGAGGCCATTACGTGGCTTGTTACATGGTTTAAGAGGGACCGCCGTAAGAGGTAAAGCCAAGGACAAGGAATAAGACGAGGGTAAAAAGGAGGATTAGGGCCTGACCAGTTTCATAGTTTGGGTCGGAGCGGAGGGCAAGGGCATAGGGCCTGAAAAGCCGTGCCCCTCCTGCTATCGCTCCAAACCCTGAGAGAATGACCAAGAGGCCCTCCCACTTTGCAAGGTAATTTAAAGCCAAAATTTGAGCTGAGAAGCCTGGAGTGAGGGGTAAACCAGCCACGGCCAAAATCCCGGCAAGCAAAAGGGAAGCCGCAATGGTTGCTGGATAGCTTTCTTCCAGTGATAGCTTCAAACTCCAAGCCCCCACCCCCAAAGCCAAGAGTCCCAATCCAGCCAGCAAGGAATAGACGAACGCGGCCTCAAGTCTGCCCTCAATCGCCAAGAGGAGCAAAGCTCCGGCCTCGGCTGTGGCGGCATAAGCACTTAGCTCCCCCCAATCCTCGGCTATAGCTGCCCTGAAAGCCCCCCAAATTACCGATAATACCCCAAGCCAATGCAAAATCTCTTGGGGAAGGCCTGAAGCTGGCCTCAGCCCTTCTTTCAAAAGCCATCCGAGTATAACGGCTCTAAAGCCTGCAGCCAGCAAAGTGGCCCCGAATGATGGCCCATCTCTCATTATGCTCCGGACCCAGAGGTGGAACGGCAATGCTCCTAAGAGCGAAGCCAGGATAATTGCCAGCCTCCATTCCGTAGAAAGCCCAAGAGTTAAAAAGGGCCCCGCGGCCAGCAAAAGGAAAACGGAAGCTCCAGGCAGGTCAAGCTTTTGCTCTTCCCAGATGGCCGGTAAGGCTAAAAGCAAGGAGAAGCTCAAAAGCAGAGCGCTAAAAGGCTCCTGGGTGGACAGCCAAGAAGCATGCACAGCCCCAAGGCTAAGCATCGCCCAAAAAGCAGCGAAGGGTGAAGCCTTAGCAAACTTTCCCAAAAGGAAAGCGTAAGCGAAAAACCCCCATACCCACCTAAGTTCCCCTTTGGCCAAGAAAGCCATGATTAAGCTCACCGCCGAGGCAATCCAAAAGCCGAATCTCCGCAGGGGCGGAAAATAAATGGCTAAAGCTGTCCCGAAGGGGATAAGAAGCGCCGGCAATCCCTTCATCTGCTCCTCGCCCTCTCATAGGCTGAAAGGAAAGAAGCACCCAAAGCTATCATCGGGTGGATGAACCAAGCCATTGGTTTAAGGATAAGCCCTGTTAGCTCAAGCCCATTGAGGAAAGTCAAAATGCCGGCCGTCCTCTGCAGGACAGAGCCTGGAGCCAATGTCCCCAATAAGCCGATGGTTATAAGCCAGAACACTATAAGCCTTTCCTCAGGGGAAGGAGAAAAAAGAGGGTAACGGTTTACAAGTGCAAAAGCCAAAAGCGCGCCCCCAAGGCCTAAGGCTAACCGCAATAGCCACCAGCTTTCCACCTTTCTGCCCTGGCTTGCGGTTCCGGGAGAGTGGAGCCATTTAGCCCCCCAGCGGGAAAGGTAGAGGATGAAACAAACCATCGCTCCAAGAGCCACTTTCGCCAATATGAGCAAACTCTCCGAGGTTGGGTGGGATTTGTAAAAGGCAGCCATAATGTATTGAGCCAGGAGCGAAAACAATATGGCGGAATCGGATTCGGCAATCAGTAAATAGAAAGCAGCGCTGAGGAGGCCAAAGCCTTCAGGGAAGAGCTCACGCCAGAAAATTTTAGGCAACCCCAAACCCTCGCCTTGTTGCCCCAACCTCAGAAGCAAAGCCACAAATCCAATCCCTACCCATAGCCACCCCCCTTCTCCTTCCAAAAATTCGGTAGCATTCCAAGCGATTTTCCTAAGCGATGAAACGATGCCTTCAACTTTCTTCCAAGCCTTCTCAATGAGCTCTCCCAAAGAGGCCACGGTTAATGCCGCGATAAGGATGGGAAGGCTCCAAAGCTTGTAGAAGGCAAAGGAAAGTGATAATCCCCAAAGGGCTTGAGGAAAGCCTTCTTTTCTACCAAGTTCAACCCCGTTTCCGAAGGCAAGCCAGAGGCCAAAAGCCAAGGGCCAGAGGCCGCCAGGAAGGCTTGCTCTGCTTAGCAAATAGAAAGCCATTACTATCGGGAGGAAGGATAAGCGTCGGGATTTAAAGTAAGAGCGAGGCCAGGGAAAGAACCCAGCCCTGGCAAAGGCCGAAAGGAAAAGCAAAGGCTCAAACTTTGTATGCTCCCAGCCTGCGAAGGCTAAAATCCCCGCGCTCTGGGAAAATAGATGCCCTGGTATGCTTTTCCTCTCCCCCCACCCCCAAAGCAGAATTACATCCACCAAAAGCCAGGCGCTTAGGAAGCTGACAAAGCCCTGGGAGAAGAACAGGGCGAAGAGAGAAACAGCCAAAGCCAGAGAATGGAAGCCAAAATCCTCTTTTTTGCCCAGAAGGATTGCCAGAGAAACCGAGGCAGCTAAAATTTGCGGGATGCTCGCTCTGGGGGCACTTGCCAATAAGCCCAGAAAGGCAAGGAAGCAAACCGCTGGATAAACACAATCTTTGTATCTGCCCTTGCCAATAGAATAAGCCATAAATTACTTGCCGGTAAGCCCCAGTTCAGAGGCAATTCCTTTCATGGCCTCTAAAACTATACTTATGTGCTCATCCAGAGGCACTCCGAGCTCTTGTGCTCCCCGCTCAATATCTTCTCGCTTGACCCCTGCCGCAAAAGATTTCTCCTTCCACTTCTTCTTGACCGATTCCACGGTCACATCCAAGATGCTTTTAGTTGGCCGAACAAGAGCAACCGCTACTATTAAGCCTGTAAGTTCATCTACGGCAAAGAGGGCTTTTTCCATCAAGCTTTCCCGCTTGACCCCGGTGTGGTCGGCATGAGCTAAGACAGCCCTGATTATCTCATCGGGCCATCCCCTTTCTTCCAGAATCTTAGCCCCGGCGAAGGGGTGCTCCTCCAAAGTAGGGTGCTGCTCGTAATCAAAATCGTGGATTAAGCCGACTATGCCCCATTTTTCCTCGTCTTCTCCGAACTTGCGGGCATAGGCCCTCATGGCCGCTTCCACAGCCAAGGCATGCTTTATGAGGTTTGGGTTTTTGGTGAACTCTGTAAGAAGGGCCCAAGCATCTTGGCGAGTCATTCCCTACCTCCTTCTATGGCCTTTAGTATTTCTCCTGGGGTTATCATAGTGCCGTCCACTTTGTTTACCCTTTGGACTTTTCGCCTTCCAACGACTCTTTCCACTTCCAGGGCTAGCTGGCCCATGTTCATCTCTGGGACGATGACCCTTGCTGCGGTGCGGGCGGCCCTTTCAACAACCTCTTCAGGGAAGGGCCATAAGGTCATAAGCTTCAAAAAGCCGACTTTGTAACGGTGGGCTCTGGCGATTTTAACCGCATGGCGAGCAGCCCGAGCTGTAGCACCGTAAGCAATCACCAAAACCTTAGCTCTATCAGTCCAATCCTCTTGGTAAAAGGTGAAGTCAGCCTTATTTGCCTCAATCTTGCGGAAAACCCTCGCAACCCAGCTCTTTATCTCATCCGGGCGCAGAGTAGGGAACCCGGAGCGGTCGTGGTGGAGGCCGGTAATGTGGTAGCGGTAACCCATCCCGAACGGGATTATAGGGGGGACATCCCCAAATTCTTCGTCGTAAGGGTAATACCATTCGGGTGGGGTGGAGGCATGAATTCGCTCAACCACCTCCGGAGGTTGGGATGGAGGATACTCCAGCGGTTCTCTCATATGCCCCACTACCTCGTCCATTAGGAGGATTACAGGAGTACGGTACTTTTCCGAGAAATTGAAGGCCTTTATAGTTAGGTCAAAGGCTTCTTTGACCGAAGAAGGGCAAAGGACTATAATTGGGTGGTCGCCGTGGGTTCCCCAGCGGGCTTGCATTACATCCCCTTGGGCTGGGCTTGTGGGCTGGCCTGTGCTCGGCCCGAGCCTTTGGACGTTGACCACAACGCATGGTATCTCAGCCATAGCTGCATATCCGATATGCTCTTGCATAAGGGAGAATCCAGGCCCGGAGGTTGCCGTCATAGCTTTTACCCCGCCTACAGAAGCCCCAAGGACAGCCCCAAGGCTTGCTATCTCATCTTCCATCTGGATGAATTTCCCTCCTACTTTAGGCAATTCCCGAGCCAGGACGTGGGCAATTTCAGACGAGGGAGTTATGGGGTAACCGGCGTAGAAGCGGCATCCTGCCCAAATAGCTCCGTAGGCAACTGCTTCGTTTCCTTGGATTAGCTTAAGCATTTCCCTTTTCCTCTGCGAGTTCTGTGACTACAATTGCGAAATCAGGGCAGTGCCACTCGCACCACTTACATGCTACGCAATCCTGGGGGCGGGCCACTACAGGGCGCCCTTCCCCGTTCATATCAAATACCTTAGTTGGGCAGAAAGCTATGCAGAGGCCGCACCCCTTACACCAATTATCAAAAATCCTTATGGAACCTCGCTTTCTTTTGTTGCCCATTTCCCCTCCTTATTGCGTGGGAAATTTTAACCCCAATTAAGCTGTAAGTCAAACTTTGCGGAGGAACAGTTGTATCAATTTTGTCGGGCGTCTTCCTTTGGCCAGGGGATAGCATAAGCTGAGCTTGATTAAAAACTGAGGGCGAAAGGGGCACGGCCCTCTCCCAAGGGGTTTGGGGGATGTCCCCCCAAAAACTAAAAATAAGGGGTGAGCTGCTAACTCTTCCCAACTTGCTCCCGAGTGGGGCCCAAAACGTTAGC